>JAJDTF010000145.1 GCA_022827265.1 Acidimicrobiia bacterium
TGCCATCCGCCGACAACAAGAGGAAGCGCCAGATGCCCAAGTTCGAGCCCACCGCCGGTCGGGGATTGCATCCCATCGAGAATGCACCGATCCCCGAGATCCGAGCGCTCCAGACCGAGCGGCTGAAGTGGAGCCTGGCGCACGCGTACGCACACGTGCCTGCGTACCAGCAGCTGTTCGACGAAGCGGGCGTCCACCCGTCAGATCTGCGCACGCTCGACGACTTGGCGCGCTTCCCGTTCACCTCCAAGACCGAGCTGCGCGAGAACTATCCCTTCGGCATGTTCGCCGTGCCGCGCGAGCAGGTGCTGCGGGTGCATGCCTCCTCAGGCACCACGGGCAAGCCGACCGTGGTCGGCTACACGCAATCCGACCTGGACATGTGGGCGCATGTGTTCGGGCGTTCGCTGATGGCGGCGGGAGTGCGTCCGGGCGACGTGGTCCACGTCTCCTACGGCTACGGGCTCTTCACCGGCGGGCTGGGGGCGCACTACGGGGCCGAGCAGTACGGGTGCACCGTGGTGCCGGCATCGGTGGGCCAGACGGCCCGGCAGGTGCAGCTGCTCGTGGATTTCGACGCCGATGTGCTGTGCGCCACGCCGTCGTACGCGCTGGTCGTCGCCGACGAGTTTCGCAACCAGGGCATCGACCCGGCGTCGACGTCGCTGCGGGTGGGGATCTTCGGCGCGGAGCCGTGGTCGGAGGCGATGCGGGCCGAGCTCGAGGAGGCCTTCGGCATCGACGCCGTCGACATCTACGGCCTCTCTGAGGTCATCGGCGGGGGTGTCGCCAACGAGTGCGTCGAGACCAAGGACGGGCCGACGATCTGGGAGGACCACTTCTACCCCGAGATCATCGACCCCGATTCGGGCGAGGTACTGCCCGAGGGCGAGACGGGCGAGCTCGTCTTCACCTCGCTGACCAAGGTGGCCATGCCGGTAATCCGGTACCGCACCCGTGACATCTGCTCATTGCAGCCCGGCACGGCTCGCTCGATGCGTCGCATGGGCCGGGTTGCGGCACGCAGCGACGACATGCTCATCATCCGCGGCGTCAACGTGTTCCCGAGCCAGTTCGAGGAGCTGGTGTCGGCCGATCCGAGGCTGACCGGGCATTTCTTTCTCGAAGTGCACTCTGCGGGCCGAATGGAGGGCATCACCGCAGTGGTGGAGCCCAAGCCCGACGCCGGCGACCACGAGGCCATCGCCGCAGGCTTCGCCGCCACCGTCCGCCAGCGCATCGGCATCTCCGTCGACGTCCGCACCGTCGAGCCCGACGGCATCCCCCGCTCAGAAGGCAAAGCCCAGCGCGTCCGAGATCTCCGAGGCTGAGCCCGGCCGCGAGCGGCGGAATCCCGAGAGGCCGGGCCGCCTCGCCCGGCCGCCCGCCGGGCCGCCTCGCGGGGCCGTCGTCCGGGCCGATCCGGCGCTACAGCGGCTCGGTTCCCTCGCTGAGAATGTCCAGGTACTCGGTATACGCAAAGAGCCGATGGCGCCGTTGACCGGTGACCTCCCGAGTGATCTTGAATTCGCTCAGGCGCTGCAGGGCGTTCTGAACTGCCGGCTTGGAGAGTTCGGTCTGCTGCATGGCAGAGCGCACGTTCACGATGGGCGTGCGAGCGAGTGCTGCATGCACGCGGAGCGCGGATCCTGTTGAACGCCCAGCACGTGCCCGAATTGTTGCGCCATCACGTTCGACGAGGGCTTCGAGGCGTTCGGCGGTGCTCAGCGCGGCGACAGCGGTGGAGCGTATGCCTTCGAGGAAGAACAGCAGCCATGACGTCCAATCGCCGTCGGTGCGCACGCGGCCGAGCAGTTCGTAATAGCTAGCCCGGTGCTGCTTGAAGTACAAGCTGAGGTACAGGGCCGGGTTTGCCAGGACGCCGCGCTCCATGAGCATCAGCGTGATCAGCATGCGTCCGATGCGGCCGTTGCCGTCGAGGAAGGGATGGATTGTCTCGAATTGAACGTGAGCGAGGCCGGCGCGTACAAGCGGCGGCAGGTGATCATCGTCGGCGTGCAGGAACTTCTCCAGCTCCGAGATGGCTTCATGCGCCTCCGTCGCCGGCGGGGGGACGAAGACTGCGGTACCGGGACGCCTGCCGCCGATCCAGTTCTGGGATGTCCGGAACTCTCCGGGCCGTTTGTCTGCACCGCGAGCGCCGGTGAGCAGGATGCGGTGAGCCTCCCGCAGCAATCTGTTGCACAAGGGCAACCCTGCTGGATCGGCCATGCGTGCGACGGCGTGATCCAGCGCCGCAACGTACCGTGACACCTCGAGCACATCGTCGAGCGGCACCCCGGGGGCAGCACCGAGTTCGTGACGCATCAGATCCGTCAACGACGAGTGCGTGCCCTCGATCTGAGACGACAGCACGGCTTCTTTGCGCACGTAGGAGTAGATGAGCAGTGTGGCGTCGGGAAGGTGACGTACTGCGCCATCGAACCGACCGAGCGCGCGGCTCGCCTCGTCGAGCGCCATCACGAGCGGACCGTCCATCAGCAGCGGCGGGCTCGGCGGCAGCGGAGTCGGCACGAATGCTCTGACTTCCTCCCCGCCGACGACGGTCACGATGTAGTGGCCTGTGGGGCTGCTCGGTGATTGCATCGTCATGGCGGTTGCCTCTCGCTGTCGATGGTGACGGTTCGGGCGGGCCGCGGCGGCGCAGCGCTTCGGCTTGGAGCGGATCAGCGGGCCGCCGGCCGCCTTGCCGAAGCTCGCCGTCCTAAGAATGAGTACAAATAAAAACAATAACAAACTATTACAATATATTTAGTTGTATTTTTGCAAGTAAATGTTAAGGTGGGAATACTTACTAAGAGCAAGTCTAGGACTGTTGTGGTTAGTGTTGCGGCTTAAATGTTCCTAAATGGCAGCTCGGCCGTACCTTAGTAAACTCAGCTGCCTTGGCATCGCCCCAAGGAAGTTTTTAAAGCTAAAGCTCCCTAAGCGCCAGCGTTATTCAAGCAACTGAAATAAGGAAACTGCTAGTTCCAGATTCGGTGCGAAATCGAAATAGCGGTGATGGCGGCGGCGGGGGCTGCATCGTGGGATGTGGTGCGGGCGGCGTGGCGCTGGTGCGGGCGCTACGGTTCGGGCCGCGCTTTGGCCGGGCGGGAGCGTGGCCGGCTGGGTGTGGCACGTTGAAGGAGGCAGCCATGAGCTTTGTGGAGATGCGGCACTACCGGCTGAAGGTGGGTGCCCCCGAACGCTGGGTGAAGGAGTACTTCGAGAAGGGCTACGAAGCGCAGCGCAAGTACCTCGGCGAACCGGTGGGCTACTACACGACCGAGTTCGGCGGCATCAACGAGATCTACCACCTGTGGCGCTACGACACGCTCGAGGAGCGCGCCCAGAAGCGCAAGGCGCTGTTCGAGGACCCGCAGTGGCTGGAGTTCGTCAGGGAGATCGCGCCCCTGGTGGAGATGCAGGAAAACGTGATGCTGCGCGACATCTTCGACAGCTGAGCCGGAACGCACACACATGCCGAACACGATGATGGACACCTGGGCTGCGGGCGATGAGACGCTGGGCACGTGGCTGTCGATGGCGTCGAGCCATTCGGCCGAGATCGCCGGGCGTGCGGGCTTCGACTACGTCTGTGTCGACATGCAGCACGGCGTGGCCGACTACCAGGTCGCGGTGGAGATGATGCAAGCCATCGAGATGGGCGGCGGCACGCCCATCGTGCGGGTGCCGTGGAATGAGCCAGGCATCATCGGCCGGGTGCTCGACGCGGGGGCGCGGGGCGTTGTCGTGCCCATGGTGAACTCGGTCGCCGAGGCCCAGGCGGCAGTGGCGGCATGCAAGTACCCGCCGCTGGGCGCCCGCAGCTTCGGCCCGGTGCTGGTGGCGGCACGGGCCGCAGCGGGGGAGAACTACTTCGATGTGGCGAACGACACCACGGCCTGCATTCCCATGATCGAAACCCGTCAAGCGGTCGAGGCGCTGGATGAGATCCTGGCGATCGAGGGCGTCGATGCGATCTACGTCGGGCCAGCGGACCTGTCGATCAGCTATGGCTACGGCCCCGGCTACACCGACGACCACGCCGACTACAAGGCGGCGCTGGAGCACATCGCCGAGCGGTGCGCCGCACATGGCGTGGTAGCAGGCATCCATTCCACGGCGGCCCTGTCGGCGGACCGCCGTGGCAAGGGATTCCGCATGCAGACAGTGGCCGGCGACGCCATGGCACTCGGCCGCGGCATGGCCCGCGACCTGCGAACCGCCCGCGAATCCGGCACCGCCGAGGCCGCCACCGGAGCCGACTCCAAGATCTACTGACGTGCAGAAGCATCGGCTCAGCCGAGACGGGTCTCTCGCTGCTCTTGGACTCAGCCGTCGGGCGTATCCGGCAGGTCGACTTCGGCGTCTTCAGGCTCGTCGCGGTCAATGAGCGCCTTGGTTCGCTGCGCCGCTGAACCGACTGCGGACGCAGTCGCCGTGGCGGCGCCCGCTGCGAGGCGTCCGGCTGCTTGAGCTGTGCCGACCGCCCCGCGTCCGGCTGCTGATGCTTGCTCGGCTGAGAAGCGTCCGACGCTTGCCGCCGAGTTCGCGACTGCCTGTCCGGCGGTCGCGGTGCGGCGCACTGTAACCCGTCCTGTGTCGGCCAAGAAGGCGCCGATTGCATCGCCGAGGGCGCATGCCTGATCGGCAATCTGCCGTATGACCTTGGCAGCGTCTTCCTTGACGAAGGTGCTGATCGCATCCAGTGTCACCTTCTTGGCGGCGACATGCGCGAGCACTCCAGCGGTGATTCCGGCGAGGAGAGCAACCCCAGCCGATCCGCCGGCAATGCCAACGAGCGTGACCGTGCCCAAGACGGATGCCGAGGTGATCAGACCCTTGAGCATGCCTTCGGCGAGCTCGTCGTATTCGTCGGCGAAATGTGCCTTGTGAAAGGCGCGTGCTAAGGCTATGACCGCGACGGGCATCAGCAGCGGGTTGACGCTCACTGCCGCTGATATGCCCATGCCGGCGGCGAGGCGAGCGAAGGTCTCGGTGTCGGCTCGATTCCATCCGAAGATGACCGAGACCACGCCGATGGCGCCGCCCAGCAGGTCGCCGGCGTCGTAGGTATTCAGCTCGCGGAACCAATCCTTGGGTATGCCGAAGGTCGACTCGAGCGAGTCTGCGACGGCATCAAAGGTCGCCTTGTCCCAGTTGGCCAGCGGCAGGCCCCGTGGGGTAGAGACATCGCGCAGCAAACCCTGAACTGCACCCAGCGCTTCTTCGATGAGGCTGTCATCGGGAGACGCCGCGTGAGCCGCACTGAATGCGCCGGGAATCGTATGCCCGCCATCGAACAGCCGGTGCCAACTGCCGCCGATACCGGTCTCGATGAATGCAGCGTCCATCGCCTTGTCGTAGATGGTGGCACTGCCCTTGACGGCCGCCGCGACCAAGTCATTGATTGATGCGGCGAGATCGCTCGCCACGAGCGATTGCGCCGCTGACAGCACCGCCGCCGACCGGTCGATGCTCATGTCGCGCATCCGCCGTACGCCAGTGACGACGGCACGTCCGCTGGCAATTCCGGCCCTGGCGGATCCGCTGCCAATGGTCTTCGCTGCCGATGCGCTCGTCGCCACTGCCGCCTCGGCGCCATCGCTGATGGCTCGCCCCGCCGATGCACCGGCTGCGGCTGCTGTCTTGGCGCTCTCTTCGATGACCCGCGCCGTCGACGCTGCGGTTGCGGAAGCGGCCTCGGCCGCCCTGCGACTTCCGGAGATGGTCGCGTCAGCCGTTTGCTTGGCAGTTTCAAGCGCCTTGTCGGCGAGGCGACTGAGACGTCCAGGCTCATCGTTCTCGGGTTCTGGTTCCTCCTGCGAAGCGGGCGGCGGTGCCGGCGGGTCGGTGCAATCGGACGGCTGGTCTCCCGCTGCCGACCGGCGATCGGCAGTCTCGTTCAGATCCTGTTGCACGTCGCTCATTCGGCTGAGACTAGGACCGACGAGGCTCCCCAGTCAATTCGCTAGCGCCTCGCGCGTATTGCTGTCACACCCCCTTCGTACGGTTGTTCTCATGTTGCAAGACGGGCCGGGCGGAACTCGACGAGTCGGCGATGGGGATGTCACCGATGTGCTGACGCTGCGCCGTTTGGGAGCCGTCGGGCTCGCTGAGCTGGGTCGTGACGAGCTCATGAGCGAGCTGGGCGACATCGAGCGGCTGGCGAACCGGCTGGCCGGCTATCGGGCACAGGTTCTCGGCGCGCTGGATCAGCTGGATCGGTCCGGTGTGGCGCCCGATGCGGCGCCGCACCTGTCGTTGCGCGAGGCGACGGGGGTGTCTGAGAGCGACGCTCGCCGACTGGTTCGGTCCGGGGAGAAGGCCCGCGAGCATGGCGCCGTACTGGTGGCGCTGTCAGATGGCGACATCAATCC
>JAJDTF010000010.1 GCA_022827265.1 Acidimicrobiia bacterium
GAACCGCTCGATCCGATTCCCGGCATCGTCCCGGCGCGCCATGCGCTGCCGCCTGGATGCTGGTTCGAGCCCCGCTGCGAGCACGCGATCGAGCTGTGCGGTTCGGGCCACCCCACGCTCGTCGCTGTCGGCGGCAGGAGCACACGGTGCCTGCGTGCCGATGACCTCAAGCTGCCCGGAGTCGGATCGTGAACACGACGGGCACCACCGCGTCGATGCCGATCCTGGAGGTGTCGGAGGTCTCCAAGTCGTTCCCCGCGTCCAAAGACGTGCTCGGCCGTGTCGTCGCCCGGCTGCAGGCGGTCGTGGAGGCGTCACTGACCATCAATCCGGGAGAGACGTTGGGTCTCGTCGGGGAATCTGGCTCTGGCAAGTCGACCCTCGGCCGGCTGGTGATGCGGCTCACCGATGTCGACGCGGGCCGCATCGTGCTCGACGGTGACGACATCACCGAGTCCAGCGGGCCAGAGATGCGTGCAGCCCGGCGCAAGATGCAGATGGTCTTTCAAGATCCTCAGTCATCGCTCGACCCGAACTGGCTCGTGCGCGACATCATCGCCGAGCCATTGCGGGCCTACGGCGTCAGTCGAGCCGATCGAGTGTCGGCCACCGAGCGGCTGCTGGCTGACGTCGGCCTCGAACAGGCCCACGGTTCCCGCTACGCATCGGAGTTCTCCGGCGGTCAGCGACAGCGTGTTGCCATCGCCCGCGCGCTGGCGCTCGAGCCGAACCTGGTCGTGTGCGACGAGCCTGTGTCGGCGCTGGACGTGTCCACCCAGGCGCAGGTGCTCAGCTTGCTCGAGACGCTGCGTGACCGGCGCAGCCTGGCGTACCTGTTCATCGCTCACGACCTAGCCGTCGTGCATCACATCAGCCACCGCATCGCCGTGATGTATCTCGGCCGCATCGTCGAAGTCGGACCCGCGGACGACGTATACAACCGCCCCCGGCACCCCTATACCGAGGCGCTGCTGTCGGCGATGCCGAATCCCAAGCCCGCAAGTCGTCGCCAGCGGATCCTGCTCACCGGCGAGATGCCGAGCCCCGTCGATCCGCCTCCGGGCTGCCGGTTCCAGACCCGCTGCGCGCATGCCATGGATCTCTGCCGCCAAGTCGAGCCCGAACTCGTGGCCTACGAAGACGTCGAAGTGGCGTGCCACCTGCACGACACGGGACCGGAACTCGCCGGTGCCAGCGTGACGGAGATCTCGCGTGGTCGATCGGCCGGCAGCGCAGCCCCGGCTTCATGAACCCCTCACCCCAGAACCTTCAAACCCAAGGAGAAAACTCACATGACCGTGCTAGATGAACAGCAGAGCGGCTTCCTCGCGGAGCACGTCTGGGCCATCTTGGCCACCGGCCGCAGCGACGGCTCGCCGCAGCAATCGATGATCGGCTACGTCGTCGACGACGACGGCCGCATCGTGATCTCTGCCAAGAGCTTTACGGCCAAGTGGCACAACGCCGTGCGCCAGCCGTCGGTGAGCCTGTGCGTTCCCGACGGCCGAGTCCACCTAGTGGTCTACGGCACGGCTGAGGCCATCTCGGAAGATCCGCAGCGCGCCGAGCTCACCGCAGATGTCTTCGCCCGGCTCATGGGCAAGGAACGGCCCGATCCCTCAGGCATCGTGCCGATGCTCAACGAGCAGCAGCGCACTGTCATCCGCATCACCCCGACAAGCGCCATCTTCCACGAATAGCGCCCGCCCGCCGCGATCGAGGCGCAAGGCACAGCAACATTTTCCGAAATACCGAGATTCAAGCAGAAGGAGCCGCCGTGACGGCCTACATAGATCGAGTCAAGAACGTCCGCGACTACATCGCCCTCCCGCTGCTGTACGACCACTGGTACGTCGCCGGTCTGGGCGAGGAGTTCACTCGCCAGCCGAGTGCCAAGACCCTGCTCGAGCGATCGATCGTGTTCTATCGGACCCAGTCCGGCGAGCTCACCGCGCTGCAGAACCGGTGCTTGCACCGCTCCTTCCCGCTCGCCGAGAGCACCGTCGTCGACGACGACATCGTGTGCGGCTACCACGGCGCCCGGTACGGACCTGACGGCACGATCGTGCGAATTCCCTGCCAAGCAAATACCCCCAACCGGGCGCTTCGCACCTACCCGGTGCACGAGATCGGTCCGTTCGTGTTCATCTGGATGGGCGACCCCGCCTCGCCTGATACCGACAAGCTGCCTGATCTCCCCTTCCTCGGCGATCCCGGCTACCGCTCGATGCTCGGCGCCACCGAGGTTGCTGGCAGCTACCTGCTCATGCTGGAGAACCTGAACGACCTCACTCACTTCGCCTACCTGCACCGCGAGACGTTCAGGTTCGACGACTCGTTCTTCGATCTGCCGACCACTGTCGAGCAGCGGCCCGAGGGGATCTACTGCAACCGGATCGACACGGATCCGCGGCGCGCTACGGGTGCGCTGCCGCCCGCGATCCGCGAGCGGGTTCGGGGGAGGCCGGCCGAGCGATGGGATGGCGGGATGGCGGTGTCTCCCGGCGTTTTCCAAGGCTACGCACCCATCATCGTCGGGGAGCCCGACACGGACGACCGCGAGGTTTTCGAGACCCACATCATGCATTTCCTCACACCTGAGACGGCGACGTCGGCCCACTACTGGTGGTCGGTGTCCAACGACTTCGCCCTTGACGACGACGCCTTCTACACCTTCATGCAAGGCCACCTCGAGAAGGGATTCGAGGAGGACCGCTGGGCCGTCGACAAGATGCAGCGTCTGCTCGAAGTCGACACCACACCGTTCAAGGAAATGAGCGTTCAGGGCGACAAGGCAGGGCTGCTGTTCCGCCGCCGGATGGTCGACTGGGTCAACGACGAGTACGGCAACTGATCCCCGAGGGTCTGCTAGAGCATGGGAGAGTGCGCAACATCGAGGGTCGTTGACGAGGGGGCACCATGCCGGAAACCAGTTCGCCTTCGGGGCAGCTGATCGTCAAGAGGGACGGCCCGGTCACGACGGTGATCCTCAACCGCCCCGAGGTGCACAACGCCCTCGACCGGGAGATGTCCCAGGAGCTGAACGACGCTGTCCGTGAGATCAACGTCGACCGGGAGTGCCGGGTGATGGTGCTCACCGGTGCGGGCCACACCTTCTGCGCCGGCGACGACATCAAGGAGTTCAACGACTGGACGCCCGACGACCCCCTCTGGCAGGCTCGGCTCTACCAGGAGACGGTCTCGCTGATGGAAGACCTGCTCCCGGTCACCATCGCCGTCGTCGACGGGGTGTGCACTGGCGGCGGTCTCGAACTGACCCTGGCTGCGGACTTCGTGCTGGCGACGCCCCGTTCGCGGTGGGGCATGCCGGAGATCAACTGGGACATCACCCCGGGATGGGGCGGCACCAGCAAGCTGGCCAAGCACGTGGGCCGTCGCAGGGCCAAGGAATGGAACCTGCTCGGCACGCTGTTCAGCGCCGAGAAGGCCGAGCGTCACAACCTGGTCAACCGTCTCGTCGAGCCCGGCGACATGGACGCGGAGCTGGATCGGCTCATCGAGATCATCCTGAGCAAGCATCCCCAGGCGACGCAGGTGACGAAGTACTTCATCGACAGAGGCGCCGACCTCGACTACCAGAACGTGATGGCCTTCGAAGGGGCCCCGCAACGCGTGCCCTTCGGCGAGGGCACCCGGGCTTTCGTCGAGCGCGACAGCCGCAACGATCGCCGCCGGCTGCTCAACGATTTCTGGTTCGACTGATCCGGCGCTCGGGAGCCCAGCGGCGGCGGGCGCGTTGCGCTTCACTGAGGGGGCTCGCTTCGCACGATCCGTGCGACAGCCCCGAACCGACAGCGAGGTGCCATGCCTGCAATGCAGCCGACCGCCGACCAGTTCCGCGCCTTCCGCGATGACCCCCACGACGGGCCCATTGCGCAGGTCAACCTGCTGAAGTTCAGGGTCAAGGCCGCCTACGGGCCAGATGAGCCCGAGCACGCCAACGACGAGTCCGGCGTCGTCGCCTACCAGCGTTACGTCGATGCCTTCCGGGCTGCCGCCAGCGAGGTCGGCGGGAGCTGCCTGCTCTACGGGCACGCCGAGCGCTACTTCATCGGCCAGGGCGACTGGGACGCCGTGCTGATCATGCACTTCCCCAGCCGAGCTGCGTTCATCCAGACCCTGAACCATGCCGACTACGCCGAGATGCACCGCCACCGCGCAGCCGGACTGCTCTGCCAAGACCTGCTGACGACACGACCGGCCGTCGCCGCCGCCTAGCGAGCAGCGCACCCGTCCACGAACCGCGATCGACAAGCCGGAACGAGGTGCATCTGAGGGCTCTCATCCAGGCATCGCGGAATAATCAGATCAAGGGGATGTGGAAGCACCCGGCCGACGAGACGTCGCGGGGGTACCGGATGCTGAGCTGGCGGCAGGACCCTGTGCGCTCCCTTGCACCGCGTCGCTCCGCAGTTGGCTCGTAACAAATGCGCTCCGTTGAGCGTCTGTCGGGCGCACAGCGAGGTCACAGAGGTCACAACTGTGGCGTCGCGTGATGCACTCATTCGAGATCCGACAAACGAGATGCACTGTGGAACTCGATTCTCGCGATCAGACGCAAACCAAGAGAGCCTCGGCTTGGACACTGCTGAGGATCCTGCGCGGTTGTGCGACCGACCCAGTTCAGCCTGCATCGCTGGGCAGCCAGGAATGCCCCGCTGCTGGCGCGGATCCCCTAGCTAATCGCTGCCGGAATCGCGGGGTCGGTGGCGTCGCACGACCGAGCCGGCGATGGTGCGCAGCGGCGTCGCTGATATCTCGACGACGGCTCCGACGAGCTGCGCCGGGGCGCGTGCGGCTTCGATGAGGCCCCGGCCGAGCACCCCGCCGGCTGTGCGGCCAGAGGGCCGGCGCATCCACCCCAGCGCCACGAAGACGCCGAGCGAGACGAGTGCGATGAGTGCCATGAGCACGACGACGACAATCCAGCCGTCGTTGCGCCCGATGAGCGGCAGATCCACGAAGTTCATTCCGAAGAACCCCGCGACCAGCGACAGCGGCAGCATGATCGCCGCGTAAATCGTGAGCACGCGGGTGACCTCGGTTGCCTGGCGCGCCTCGGCGCCCCGGTATGCGTCGAGGCTCTCCGCCAGCGCGGTGCGGGCGGCCTCAACGCCCTGCGCGGCGCGTGATGCCGTGTCGAACACATCGGAAAAGCGCCGTCTTCCAGCTTCGGTCAACACCGGGGATGAGGTGCGGCGCAGGATGTCGAGGGCTTCGCGCTGGGGGTGAACCGATTTGCGGAGCGCGGCCAAGTCGGCACGCACGGCGGTGATCTCAGCGAGGAACCCGGGGGCGGCCCTCAACGCAAGCTCGTTCAGCTCGTCGTTGCGATTGTCGAACACATCGAGCACCGACACGAGCCGGCGGGTGGCGACGTCGGCCAGCCGCGCCAGCGTTTCGTCGGGTCCGCCGCTCGCGAGCTCGGGCCGGCGCGACGCCCCGTGCCACATCGCCTCGATGGAACGCGAGCGCGGACCGTGGATAGTGACCAAGCAGCGCTTCGACAGGAAGCAGGCGATCTCATAGCTCTCGATGCGCTCATCGCTCAGCGCGTGCAGCACCACGTGCACTGACTGGCCGAAGTCGTCGACCTTGGGAAGATCGGTATCGGCGATTGCGTCGCGCACCGCCATGGCATCAAGGCCGAATCCCTCGGCGAACTCCATGATGTGCTCGATGTCATCGGGGCCCGCCGTGATGTCGATCCATGCCCAGCCCTCGGTCGGCATCGCGTGCGGCTGCTCCAGGGGCTGCGCGACATCCTCGACTCCGAATTGGAGCGCCCGCAGATTCATGACTCAGGGGGCGACTCGGCTGCACCACCGGCGGCGCCAGGCCGGATCCCGAGCGGCTTCTCGAACAGGTACGAGTAGGCGACCACAATCTCCTCGTCACCGGACGGGTCACGCAGCGTTGCGGTCGCTGCCCCGAGCCGGACCACACGCAACTCCCTGCCGTCCACGACGACAGTCTGTCCTCCGGCGAGATCCGGCTTCAACGCCCGCCCTGCGGCAATGGAGGGCACTGGACTTCTGATTCGACGAGACCGCCGCCCGACGCCGCCTCAAGCTGCTCAACGTCATCGACGAGTTCGCCCGCGAAGCGCTCGCCATCACCGTCGACCACTGCATCGACGCCGACGGGGTCGCCGCCGAATTGAACAACCGACAATCACCACGAACCAACACCCATGACAGCTGGACCGACTATCGGGTCCCCGTCACTCCCGTAAGGTCTCGAACGTGAGAATCGCCGTCGTCTACAACCGCGACAGCCGCAATGTGATCAACCTGTTCGGCATGCCGAACCAGGAGAAGATCGGCCTGAGAACCATCGAGCGCCTCAGCGATGCGTTGCGAGCCGGCGGCCACCAGGTCACGGCCCTCGAAGCCGACAAGGAGCTGATCTCCCAACTCGAGTCGTTCATGCCGCGCGTGGTCAAGGGTGAGCGCCCCGGCATGGTCTTCAACGTCTCCTACGGGCTGCAGGGACAGGCGCGCTACACCCACGTGCCCAGCATTTTGGAGATGATCGGCATCCCCTATGTGGCGTCTGGGCCGCTCGGGCATTCGCTGGCCCTCGACAAGGTCGTCACCAAGATGATCCTGCGCCAGCACGACATTCCCACACCCGATTTCGTAGTGCTCGAGACGCCTGAGTCACCGGTTCCCGACGATCTGCGTTACCCGATGATCGTCAAGCCCAAGAACGAGGCCGTGTCGTTCGGCCTCGCCGTGGTCGACGACGAGCAGGCACTGCGCGAATCCGCTCACGTCATCTTCGAGCGGTTTCGCCAGCCGGTGCTCGCCGAGCAATTCATCGAAGGCCGCGAGGTCAACGTCGGGATCCTGGGCAACGCCCCGCCCGAAGCCTTCCCGCCGGTGATGCTGAGCTTCGGAACCGACGGCCCGCAGATCTACACATACGAAGACAAAACCGGGCGCAGCGGGCGGACCATCGAGCCGCTGTGCCCCGCCCCGATCCCCGACGAACTCGCCCAGCACACCCAGGACATCGCGGTGCGCTCGTTCTCAGCGCTCGGGCTGTTCGACTGCGCTCGTGTCGACCTGCGGGTGGACGACGACGACAACGCCTATGTGCTCGAGGTCAACAGCCTGCCCAGCCTCGGCGAGCACGGCTCGTACCTCGTGGGCGCCGCCCATGTCGGGCTCGACTTTGCGGCGTTCGTCAATCGCCTCGTCGAGGTGGCAAGCGCCCGCTACTTCGGCACCCCCCAGCCCCCGCCGGTCGATGCGAAGACCGCCGATCCCTCCGAGCGGGTCTTCCAGTACGTCACCCAGCGCCGCGACCAGATGGAGCGATCGCTGCAGCAATGGGTGGAGCTGCCGAGCCGGACCGACGACCCGCTCGGCCTCGCACGGGCCGCCGACCGAGCCGGGCGGATCTTCGCCGACATCGGCATGAGGCCGGTGCCCGACCTCACCGACGAACCCGAGGCCTACATGTGGGAGACCGCCCGCGGCTTCGACGGCGGGACACTGCTGATCGCCCACCTCGACGTGCCCGCCACCGGCGCGGCGCTGCGCCAGGGCTTCCGCCGCGACCCCGAGTGGCTCTACGGCGAGGGCATCGGCCGGTCGCGCGGCTCGTTGGTGATGCTCGAATACGCCCTGCGTTCCCTGCGCAGCATCCGCACCCTGAGACGGGTTCCCCTCGGCGTGCTGCTGTACTCCGACGAGGGACAGGACGCCATCCAGAGCCACGCCCTCATCAGGCGGGCCGCCGAGCGCGCCGATCACGTTATTGTCTGCCGCCCCGGAACGGTCGACAACGGCATCGTCACCCAGCGTCGAGGCAGCCGCCGCTACGAGCTCACCGTCGAGGGGGCGCGACTGAGCCCGGGACAAGTAGGGCGACGACGCACCGTGGCCAACTGGACGTTCGACAAGCTCGTCGCCATCGGCAAGCTGAACGCTCCGAACAAGCGGCTCTCGATCGCCGCACTCGACGTGCACACCGAACGGCACGCGATGTTCGTGCCGCATCGCGTCGAGGCGTCGCTGATCATGTCGTATCTCGACCCTGCCCACGCAGACGAAGCCGAGCGGTCGATGCGATCGATCCTCGGGCGTGGCGGGCCGACGTGGCATCTCACCTTGCTCACCGACCGGCCGCCTATGGTTGACCGCCCGGCGAACCAGCAGGTCGTCGAGGCCCTGGAGAGCGCAGCCGCCGCATGGGACATCCCGCTCGATCACGAGTCGTCAGGTTGGCCGTCGGTGGCGGGGCTCGTTCCCGAGCCGGCGTCCGTCGTCTGCGGGGTGGGCCCGGTGACACGGGACCGCGGCACGCCCGACGAGGCGGTGCAGCGCATCAGCCTCGTGCAGCGCACGCTGCTGCTCGCGGAGTACCTGATCGGCCGGGCGAAGCGATGAACGGGTGAACGAGCGCAGCGCCGACCGCGACACCGAGCACACCACGGTGCCAT
This sequence comes from Acidimicrobiia bacterium, assembly GCA_022827265.1. Classification (GTDB taxonomy): domain Bacteria; phylum Actinomycetota; class Acidimicrobiia; order Acidimicrobiales; family Poriferisodalaceae; genus Poriferisodalis. The sequence continues at coordinate 8,474 of JAJDTF010000010.1, forward strand.
CGCCGGGGCCGTCTGAGCCGCCAGTGGTCGACCGCCCCCGACGGCGGCCCAGCCGACAGGTCAACACCGAGCTGCTCGAGCTCACCGACACGCGCATCCACGAGCCGCAGCGCATCGCCGCGTCCGAACACGGCATGGTTGCCACTGCGCACTATTCCGCCACCGCAGCGGGTGTTCAGATGCTCGAGCGCGGCGGCAACGCCATCGATGCCGCCGTCGCGGCAGCGCTCGCGTTGGGCGTGTGCGAGCCGGCGGCATCGGGACTCGGCGGCCAGACCATGATGGTCCTCCATCACAGCGCCACCGGCCGCACCATCGCCTTGGACGGCTCATCACGAGCCCCCCACCGGGCGCTCGTCGAGAGCTTCGACAATCTCCGAGCGGACACCCGCCGGGGCCATCTCGCGACGACCGTGCCGAGCTCACCCGCCGTCTACGCCCACGCGCTCGAGAACTACGGCACCCTCAAGCCCTCGACGGTGCTGGAACCCGCGATCGCGCTGGCCGAAGACGGCTACGAAGTCAGCCTCTTGCAGTACCGGCTCTCACGCCGGGAGCGCAAGCACCTCGCGGCGCATTCGGCACGGCAGTTCTTCCTCCAGGACGGCCGCCGGGTGTACCGGGCCGGCTCGAGGATCATCCAGCCGGTGCTGGCCCGAACTCTGCGGCGCCTGAGCGATCACGGCTTCGAGGACTTCTACCTCGGCGAGATCGCCCGCCTGATCCATGACGACATGGAGGCCAATGGCGGGCTCGTCTTCGCAGACGACCTGGCGCAGATCCCCCACCCGATCGAGCGGCGACCGCTGTCGGTCAGCTTCGGACGCGACCGCGTGATGACGATGCCGCTCCCCGGGGCCGGGCGCACCCTGATCGAGATGCTCAACATCCACCAGAGCCTCCCCCGCGAGCTCCAGGACATCGACTCGCCCCAGGGGGCGGTCTGCCTCGCCCAGACCATCCAGCAGGCGCTCATCGACCGAAACGACCGACCCCGCGACCCCAACCTGTACTCGCCGGCCTCCGACAAGCAGATGCTCAACCGCACCTACGCCCGGGGGCTTGCACGCGACATGGCACGGCGCTTCGGCCACGGTGAGACCACGCACTTGTCGGTCATGGACGCTCACGGCAATGTCGTCGCGCTGACGCAGTCGATCGAGAACGTGTACGGCTCGTGCGCTGCGTCGCCCGAACTCGGGTTTCTCTACAACAACTACATGAACGCGTTCGAGAGCGAAGACGTGTCCCATCCGTACTACCTGCGGCCCAATGCAGTCCCGTGGGCAAGCGTCGCGCCGTCGATCGTGTTCCGCTCCAAGGAGCCGTGGCTGGCGATCGGCTCGCCCGGCAGTGAGCGCATCCCCCCGACGATCCTGCAGGTGCTGCTGCGCCTGCGGCGGGCGACGCCGATGTCAGCCGTCGACGCGCCCCGCATCCACTGCTCCATTGACGGAGTCGTCTCGGTGGAGGCCTCGCGCATCGCGACCGACGTGCTGCAGGCACTCGCCGACGCGGGCTTCGAGATCAACCAGCGAGAGCCCTACTCGTTCTACATGGGCTGCGTCCAGCTCGTGATGAGGGACGGCGATCGGCTCATCGGGGTTGCAGACCCCCGACGGGACGGTGCCGCCGCCGGCCCGATCGCTGCGCCGCACTCGACGTGAGCCGGCTCCCTTTGGTCATCTCGGTGCCGCACGCAGGTCTTCGTGTGCCAAGCGAGGTCGCCGACAACTGCGTGCTCTCGCCGCAGGAGATCGCCGAGGACGGCGATGGCGGGGCCGCGGAGATCTACTCGATCGCCGACGAGGTGGCGGCATTCGTCACCACCGATGTCGCCCGCGCCATCGTCGACATGAACCGGGCACGTCACGACCGGCGCCGCGACGGCGTCGTCAAGACCCACACCTGCTGGGACATTCCCGTGTACCGCCGGCCGCTCGCGGCACCCGAGATCGAGCAACTGCTGGATAGCTATCACGCCCCCTACCACGAGCGACTCACAGCCTTGGGAGCCAGCGGCCAGTGGCCGCTCGGCATCGACTGCCACACCATGGCCGCCAGCGGCCCTCCCGTCGGTCCCGACCCGGGCAGCGAACGCCCGTGGCTCTGCCTGAGCAACGGCGAGGGAACCTGCCCGCAGGAGTGGATCGAAGGCTTGGCGACATGCTTCGCAGAGCTCATCGAGGGCCCGATCGGCATCAACGACCCGTTCCGTGGCGGCTATATCACGAGGTCCCATGCGGCCGAAATGCCATGGATCCAACTCGAGCTGTCCAGAGCCCCGTTCATGTCCTACGACGAGAAGCGGTCGATGGTCCTCTCGGCGTTCGGCGCCTGGGTCACGACGCATCTGAGCGTGTCGCCATGCACCTGAGCGGGTTCATCCAGGCGTCCCCGAATCATCAGATCAAGGGGATGTGGAAGCACCCTGCCGACGAGACGTCGTGGGGGTACCGCACGCTGAGCTGGTGGCAGGACCTGGTGCGCACCCTGGAGCGGGGCTGCTTCGACGGGATCTTCTTTGCCGATGTGCTGGGCACCTACGACGTGTACGGGGCGAGCCGCGAGGCTGCGTTGCGCGGTGCGGTCCAGATTCCTGGCATCGACCCCACGCTGCTGATCCCGGCGCTGGCGGCGTGCACCGAGCATCTCGGCTTCGCCGTGACCTTCTCGACGAGCCACCACGCGCCGTACCACACGGCCCGGCTGTTCTCGACCCTCGACCACCTCACGGGAGGCCGTGTCGGCTGGAACATCGTGACCTCGTACCTGTCCGATGCCGAACGCCAGGGGCTCGGCCAGATTCTCCCCCACGACACCCGGTACGACCGGGCCGACGAGTACGTCGATGTCTGCCTGAAGCTGTGGGAGCAGAACTGGGACGACGGGGCGATAGCGCTCGATGCCGGGGCCGACACGTTCACCGACCCGGCCAAGGTGCACGAGATCGACCATGCCGGCGACTGGTTCACGGTGGAAGGCCCGCACATGGTCGAGCCCTCTCCCCAACGCACACCGGTGCTGTACCAGGCGGGGAACTCGGCACGCGGCGTCGAGTTCGCAGCCAACACCGGCGAGGTCGTGTTCATGTCGGTGCCAGGCAACGACAAGGGCGCCGCCGTCGTGGCGTCGCTGCGCGAGCAGGCGGCAGCGGCCGGCCGTGACCCCGAGCACATCCGCGCCCTGCAGGTGGCGCGGGTGGTGGTTGCCGAGACCGACGCTGAGGCCCGGGCGATGCGAGACGAGTGGTCACGGCTGTTCTCGGTTGACGGCTATCTGGCGCTGTACGGGGGCTGGACAGGCATCGACTTGGGCGGCCATCCGCCCGACACGCCGATCGACGACATCGAGGCGAACGCGATCCGCACCCAGGTCGAGCGCTGGAAGCTGGAGGATCCCGACAAGGTCTGGACCGTCGGCGATGTCGCCCGGCGGCTGTCAGACACCGCTGGCGGGCTGGGATTCGTGGGCTCGCCCACGACCGTCGCAGACCAGATGGAAGCGTTCATGGAGACAACCGGCGTCGACGGTTTCAATGTGACCACGGCGCCCGTCCCGTGGGGCTTCGAGCAGGTGGTCGACTGCCTGGTGCCCGAACTCCAGCGGCGCGGCCGGTTCCGCACCAGCTACGAGGGCACCACATTCCGGGAGAACTTCTTCGGCCCCGGCCAACGTCACCTGCACCCCACCTACCCCCGCCCCCGCTGAAGGAGATCAGACATGAGCACGCCTGCCGCCGCATTGGCGAACGACTCGGCCCGGGTCCGGGCGCTGGTGGTCGAGGCCGTCACTCAAGCTGCCGAGCTCATCGCCACCCCTGCTGCAGCCGAGCGATGGGACCAGCCGTCCGCTCTCGATGGCATGACGGTCGGAGCGCTCTCGGCCCACCTCGTACGCGCAGCCGGCGCCACGATCGCCTACCTCGACCGCACCCCGCCCGACCGGCGTCCCGACGACGACCTGCTCACCGCGGTCACCTACTTCCACGCCGCGGTCGACTCCCCCATCCATGACCAGATCAAGGACGTCTCCGCCACCGAATCGGCCATCGGTCACGACGCCACCGTGGTCAAGTGCCGCCAACTGGCCACCGACCTCGAAACACGACTGGCCGCCGAACCAGCGGACCGTCTCGTGGCCGCGCTGGGCGGCCGACTGCTCACCCTCGACGACTTCTGCCGCACCAGGCTGATCGAAGTGCTCCTGCATCTCGACGACCTCGCCGTCAGCATCGGCCAGCCTCGCCCAGCCACCGACCCAGAGGGCGCAGCGATCATCATCGACATCTGCATCAACATCGCCCGAGACCGCAATGGCGACTGGGGCGTCCTCTACGCCCTGACCCGAGCCGAACGCTCCACGAGAACCGTCTTCCCCGTCTTCTAGCGAAAGCTGAGCTTCCGTCCAGAACGGCAGCTCTGTTGGCGTCAGGCGACGTCGAGGAACTCGCGGAGTGCTGCTCGGATGATCTCGCTGGTAGTGGTGTGATCGGCTTCGGCTCGGGACTCAATCGCCGCCTTCAGCTCAGGATCGATCCGCACCGGTACGACCTCGGCCGGACCCGAGCCCATGGCAGGACGGCCACGCCGACGGGTCTTCAGCGCCTCGACGTCGTAGTCGGTCGATTCGACTTCCTCCGCGATGGCGTCGAGATCGGCGTCGGTGAGGACCCGTCCGGTCTTGGTCATGCGAATAGTCACGGTGTCGGAGCCTCCCCTGGTGTGAGCAGGTCGTAGAACACGGGTCGCAGGTGCATGGCGTGGATCACGAGTTCAACTTGCCCGGCGAGCTCGAGCCATATGACTTCGAGGAAGTTGCCGGCGGCGTCTGGCCCGATCGCGAGCACTCTGGGCGGGTCGGCGTCCGGATCGAGATCGACGATAACGAAGGCGTGCTCGACGGCATGCAGGATGTCTCGCTCGCTGTGGCTGTGCTTGAACGCCGAGCGGTGGAACTCCACATACAAATATCGTAATACGAATCTTGACCTCATACAACCCTGTAGCGACCGCAGTCTTGAGTCGCGAGAGCAAGCTGCATTGGCTGAACTCGAGTCAATCGCGGGTGTGGCGGCGGTCCGGGTCGTCGATGACCGCGTCCGGGCGGCCATCAGCGCTGGCTTCGACCACACCTAGAGTCCCCGACGCGATATGGCCTGACGCCGATTCGACTCGAGGAATCTGGGGCACTGCGACGCATGAATGTGAGCGAAGAAATCCCCGCTGAGCTTCAGGCTGCTTCGGAGGCCGCGCTCGAGTGGATCAACGCAACGCGCGAGTCTCACTTCGAGATCACGGGAGTCATCGACGCCGACGACACGGTGGCACGAGCGCGAGCAGGGTCCTTCGAACTGGGATTGGTGCTGTGCGACGGCGACGTGTGTGCCCGTGAGCAGGTGGTGGTCGAACGATCAGCCGAGGGCTTTCGAGTGTCGGCCGCCGACGTTGACGATCCGCTGATCCCGCCGCTGCTCGACCCGCCGATCGGGGTACGCGCCGGGTGGCTCAACTCCCAACTCGACAAGCACAAGTTTGTCGTGCTGGTGTTCTACCGCGGGTTGTGGTGACCGCCATGCCGCCGCGAGTTGCGTGGCTTTGGAAGATCGGGAGTCGTCGAGGAGATCCGGGCCGCGGGCGGCGAGATCTTCGCCGTCACCAGTGAGCCCCAGAGTCTGGCGAGCGAAGCGCAGGACACATGGGAGCTGGAGTATCAAGCGGTCGGCGACCCGCACCACGAGATCCTCGGGGACTGCCGCGAGAACGACCGGTTCGACCTCTACATCGGCGACACCGGGGTGCTGGAACGACACTGGTCGTCGCACCCGAATGGCATCTTCCAGGCCGGAGTTCTGGCCTTGGCCCAGGACGGGCGAGTGCTGTACCGGTGGCACTGTCGCCCGACCCATCAGAACCGCGGCGGCGCTTCTGGTCGAGTCACCGCCCCGCATGTGTGGTCTCGCATCCGAGACGCACTCACCAGCGACACCGACGCCGCTTGGGACACCGATCCCCCACTCGACGCCCCAGACGCCTTCTGGCCGTACTTCGTCGCTCAGCTGTTCGCCCATGGATGGTTCATCAAGCCGAAGCGATTCCCGCTTGGCCGCCCCGACGACAAGCCCTCCGCTCGCGTGTCCGCGATGAAACCACGACTCATTGGGTTCGCCGCGGCGTGGGCCATCTGCTTCGTGCTCTTGCCAGCTCGCCGGGTTTTCCTCGCTCTGGTCGGCTACGCCGTGGCCATCACACCGGCAGTCCGCAGGGTGAACCGCGAGTTCCAGCACGTTCCCGCCGGCCGAGCGCCCGAGCCCGGCGGGCGAAGCCTCGGAACCGAGCCCCCAAACGCCTCACCCCCGACAGCGAAGTCACCGAAGCGAAGTCGCCGGGACGAAACGGCGAGTCGAGTTACTCGAAGGTGCGCCTGGCCGTTTCCCAAGCGTTGATCTTGTCCCAGTCGTATTCCACGCCCAGCCCTGGGCCGGTGGGCACCGCGACGCATCCGTCGGCGCCCACATCGTCGAGGCCATCGCCGTAGCCGTCGGCGTAGATCGGCGGCTGCAGGCAGTTCTGCGACGTGTCTGGATTGACCAGGCCGAGCTCGTAGAACAGCGTGTTGGGAATGGCCGACATGCAGTGCCGGTGCATCGGGCCGGCCGTGTGGAGCTGTACCTCCATGCCGATGGCGTCGCAGAAGTGGGCCAGCTTCATCGTGCCGGTGATGCCGCCGTCCAGCTCGGGATCGACATGCATGATGTCGGTGCCGCGAGCCAGCACGAAGTCGGCCTTCTGCTCGAATCCCCGGATGTGCTCGGCAATGAGCATCGGCGTGCGGATGAACTCTCGCAGGCGCTGGTGTGCCGCGGCGCTCGAGGAGGCATCGCGGTAGGGGTCTTCGTACCAGAAGAACCCCAAGTCATCGCACGCCCGGCCGACTTCCACGGCATCCATGAACGACCCCAAAGACGACGCGGGGTCGGTCATCAGCTTCATCGAGGACCCGACGCGGTCGCGAACCGCCGTCATGATGCCGATCTCGTTGGCAACGCTGCCGTCGAAGAAGCCGTGAATCTTGTACGCCGGCAAGCCGCGCTCCTGGCATTCCTCGGCGAAGTCTGCGTAATTCTCGATGCTGTCGAGGCCGCCGGGCGTCTGCTGGCCCGGGGTCGTGCTCGCATACGCCGGCAGCCGCTCGCGGTACCCGCCCAGCAACTGGCTGACCGACGCGCCGTGCTTCTTGCCCGCGAGGTCCCACATGGCGGTGTCGAGTGCTGCGATGCCGACCTTGTCGAAGTGCCGGAACTGGATCTTGAGGAGTTCGAAGATCCGTTCGCGCTGGGATGGGTCCCTGCCGATCAGCAGCGGCGCCATGTCGCAGACCTGCGCCATGGCGTGCTCGGTTGCGCCGTAGTGGGGTGCGTAGCTGCCCGTGAGCCCGTCGTCGGACTCGATCGACACCACGAACTTCGAGACGCTCGTCTCTGCCCCCGGTGAGTAGGTCCAGATCGTGGGACCGACGTCGCGGAGCTGGTACGTGTAGGCCTGAACGACGATGCGGCTGATCTTGCTCATAGTTCACCTCGGTGAGATTCCTGTTGAAGCAGGCGGCGGGCAGCTTCGACGACCACCCCGACTGCCCGCTCCTCGGTGGCGGCGATGCGGGCCTCGTCGACGACGGCCTCGGACTCGGTGCGCTGGGCGATCACCCCTGCGACGCACCCGGCTCGCCAGCCGTTGGCCGCGCACATCGTGAACAGCGTCGCCGACTCCATCTCGTAGTTGAGCACGCCGATGCGGCGCCACTCGGCCAGGCTGCCCCGCAGCCACCCGACGACGTCGCCGGCCACGGTGTCGTAGCGCTCCTGGCCGGGATAGAAGGTGTCGCTCGACGCCGTGATCCCCACCTGATGGGAAGCGTCGAGTGCGACCGCGGCATCGACCAGGGCCCGGGTGCACTCGAACGAGGAGGCCGCCGGGTACTCCAGCGGGGCGAAATGCCGGCTCGCCCCGTCGAGGCGCACCGCCGCTTGGGTGATGACCAGGTCGCCGATCCGCAGATCAGGCTGGATCGACCCGGTGGTGCCGACCCGCAAAAACGTCCGCACGCCGAGCTGGGCCAGCTCCTCGACCGCGACCGAGGTCGACGGCCCGCCGACGCCGGTCGAGCAGACCACCACCGGCTGCCCGTCGATCGACGCTCGACAGGTCGTGAACTCCCGGACGGAGGCCAGGTGCGCCGGCTCGTCCATCGTCTCGGCGATCCGCGCCACCCGAGCAGGGTCGCCCGGCACGATCGCCAGCGTGGCCCCGCCCAGATCGGCGGCGGTCACGCCCAGGTGCATCACCCGCTCGTCACTCATCACCCGACCCTATGTCTCCACCGCGTCCGTAACCCACTCGCTCTCGTGGCTCGCAGCATCGATCGTGGCATGCGGTATGCACATCGGTGCCCCAGTTCGAGGATCCTGCATCACTGACGCCTCGACCCCGAAGCACTCCCGCAGCAGCTCCGGCGTCACCACCTCGACGGGCGGTCCATCGGCGATCACGGTGCCGTCGGCGATGGCAATCAGCCGATCCGCGTACCGGGAGGCGTGGTTGAGATCGTGCAACACCATCACAACAGTCACCCCGTGTTCCCTGTTGAGGAGGGTGATCAGCTCCAGCAGGTCGAGCTGATGCCTGACGTCAAGAAAGGTGGTCGGCTCGTCGAGGAGCAAGAGGCCGGTCTGCTGGGCAAGCGCCAGCGCTATCCAAGCCCGCTGACATTCCCCTCCCGAGAGCGTGTCCACAGAGCGATCCGCGAGGTGTTCGAGGCGGGTGAGACGGATGGCCCACTGGACGGCTTCGTCATCGCGGAGACGGAGCATCTTGAGCGGGCCGACGTGAGGGAATCGGCCTTGCGACACCAGTTCATGCACGGTGAGGTCGGGCGGCACTTCATGCAGCTGAGGAAGGACGGCCATGCGGCGGGCGACTTCCCGCGACGGGAGGCTGGCGATGTCCTGGCCGTCGAGGCAGACCGAGCCGGACAGCGGCGTGATGAGCCGAGCCAAGGTCTTGAGAATCGTGCTCTTGCCCGACCCGTTGGGGCCCACCAGCGCTGTCCGGCTTCCCTGCTCGAAGCTCAAGCTGAGTCCCTGTGACACCACGCGGCCTCGATATCCGGCCGACACGTCGACGGCGTGGACCGGCGGATGATCGATCGGCGGTTCATGCTCAGTCATACGCGCGCCCTCATGAGATAGATGAAGAACGGCGCACCCACCAAGGCAGTGAATGCGCCTACCGGTACACGACTGCCGCTCGCGGTCGCCACTTCGAGCAGCGGCAGCCAGTCGAGCGAGAACGTCCGAGCCAACAGATCAGCGGCGACCAAGACGATGGCGCCGATCAGCGCTGCAGCAGGCACCAGTCGACGCAGATCCGAGCCAACCAGTGTTCGTGCCAGGTGGGGTCCCATCATGCCCAAGAAGGCGATTCCGCCGACGACTGACACGGCACCGGACGCCAGCACTACCGCAGCCGCAAGGACGGCTGCCCGGGCGAGCTCGGGTCGAAGTCCCAGATTCGCGGCGGTTGCGTCGCCCAGCTGCAGAGCGTTGCCTGCCGGGATGACCGCTGCCGCCAACGGCACGGCCACGGCCGCTACCGGCAGTTGGTACAGCAGGTGCTCCCAGGTCCTGGTGCTGAGCGAGCCCACCAGCCACCTGATGATCGCGTCGGTGTGGCTGCCCGAGATCAGCACAAGAAGCGAGGTGATCGCCGACAGGAATGCCGCCACAATGACGCCCGTCAGGATGAGCCGCAGGGGGTCGGCACCCGCTCGCCGGTAGCTGAGCACATACACCAAACCCCCGGCGAACAGGCCTCCTGCGATTGCACCCATGGGAACAAGGAAGTTGAGCTGGTTGAGCGTGCCCTCGGAGCCCGACGCCAACATCAGGATCCCGACCGCCCCCAGAACAGCCCCAGGTGTGACTCCGACGGTGGCCGGCGCCGCCAGCGGGTTCCGCAGCACCGACTGCATGAATGCGCCCGACGACGACAGCATTGCCCCCGACAGGGCCGCCATCAGCGCTCGCGGCAGGCGCACCTCCCAGACGGCGATGCGATGCAGCGTCTCTTCGGGTTGACCGATGAGGGCCTTGACGACCAAGCGAGGACTCATCGACGCCGGCCCCAACATCAGATACAGCAGCATGAGAACTGCGAGCAGGAGCGCGAGCACGGCAACAGTCCGGCGGTGGCGCGTGGCGGAGGGCGCCGCGGCCGAGTCGTCTGACAGGGCGAGCCGCACTCGCACGGCAGTCATGCCGATGGTCTCTGCCGCAATATGCCCCGCTGCATCAGCACCAGCAGCGCCGGTGCCCCGAGCAGAGCGGTCCACAGTCCCACCGCCACCTCGTGAGGATGCAGCGCAAGTCGAGCCGCGGTGTCGGCCGCCAGCACCAATACCGCCCCGGTCACCGCCGCCACCGGCATGACGACGCGAGCATCGGAAGTTCGCAGCAGGCGACGGACGAGGTGGGGCGACACGAGGGCGATGAAGCCGATCGGGCCGGCAATGGCCACGACCGGCGCCACCAGAACGACCGACGCTGCGAACAGCACCGTCCGGGTCCGCCTGACGCCGAGACCCAGCCCTTCGGCAACCTCATCGCCGAGTTGCAGGAGGTTGAGCGGGCGCCCTGCCAACAGCAGCACCGGGAGCAGGGCAATGCACCACGGTGCCGCCAAGCGAATCTCGTCCCATTGAACGTTGGAGAGACTGCCCACCAAGAATCGGTAGATGATGGAAACGCCGCCGAAGTTGGGCGCCAGCGTGATCACCGCGATCACCAATGCATTGATCAGAGCGGTGAGTGCGGCACCTACCAGCAGCATGTGCATCGGGTTGGCCTTGAGGCTGACCAGGGTGAGGATGAGCGCACCAGTGATGAGGCCAGCCACCAAGGCGGCGGTGGGCAGCGCGATCCCGGGGAACGGAAGCCGGAATGCCACGATCGTGGCCACTGCCAACGAGGCGCCAGCGGACACTCCGATCAGCTCGGGACCCGCGAGCGGATTGCGAAGCGTGCCCTGCATGACAGCGCCTGACACCCCCAGCAATCCCCCGGCCAGCGCCCCGCCGATCACGCGGGGAAGCCGAAGGTTGCGCACGATGAAGCGATGGCTGTCCTCAACGTCCGCAGAGCCCAGCAAGACGTCTGCGACATCTCTCATCGAGAGGGTGGGCGTTCCCCACGCCAGAGAACCGAGCACAACGCCAACGGACGCGCAGGAGAGAACGATCACCGCAGCGACCGCATTTTTCCAGCGTCGACTCCGGTACAGCGGCGCGCCCTCTCAGGTCATGAACGGCACGGACGCAGCCGGCGGCTTACGTCGCTAGTGGTCCTCTGGGTGCCATACGGACAGGTCGCCAGGATGGTCGTAGATGCTCGGCCATCCGGCGTTCAGATAGCACTGGTACGCCCACTGGAGCATGAGGAGCCCGTGGCCGAAGGAGCCTGCCGAGTCCTCGTTGCAGATTCGGCCTTCCCGATGGGCGGTGGTCTCGAGCCATGCCGCCTCGGTGACCGAGTCGGCGCGGGCGCTGCCGTCCCAGGTGATCATCACCCAGACCTCAGGGTCGGCCTCCACGATGAATTCCCATGCAAATTCGCTGTCCGGGGAGCCGTACTCGGATTCTGGCTGAGCTGGGAAGACGCACGTGCCGGCCTCCTCGTCGTGGAGGAACTCGCAGAACGACGAGGAATCCCAGATCATCCAGTTGGTGTCACCGAATCCGATCGCCACTCGTGTGTCGGCGGCGCCCGCGGGGAGTTCCTCGGCGAGATGCTCGACGTTGTGCTCGAATCGGTGAATGGCCTCCTCGGCCTCGGTCTGCCTGCCGGTCAGGAGTCCGACGTCGAGCCATCCCTCTTTCAGGGTCTGGACGTTGCCGATGTCGACCAGGTAGACGGGGGCGACCATCTCGACAGCGTCACGCACCTCTTCCTGGCCGACGCGGGCGATGATGAGGTCTGGCTCGAATGCGGCCAGCTCCTCCACGGAGGTGCGATCTCCGATGATGGGAATGTCCGCGGCTGCGGCGCCGTAGTAGGCGGCGGCGGTGCCCCAAGTGCCGCCTCGATGATGGGCAACGGGCACGATGCCGAGGTCGGACGTCAGGTCGGTGCAGTTGTCTTCGAGGCACACGATCCGCTCGGCCGGCTGATCGAGCGTGATCTCCCGCCCGCTGCCGTCGGTGACCGTCAGCGAGGGCGCCTCAGTTGTGCTGATGGGCGCGGGTGCCACCGCGGTCGTGGTAGGCGCCTCGGCGGAGGTGACAGGGGCCGCCACCGTCGTTGCTGGCGCAGCGGACGTGGCAGCAGGCGCCGCGATCGTCGTTGCAGCCGCTCCGTCAGACTCAGTGTCGGACTCGCCTCCGCAGGCGGCCAACACGAGCACGGCCACAAGACCGATGCATGTGGCCAGCCTCGTGCGACGGGAACGGGGTGATGCTCGATGCGCCATGCGGCCTATCTCCTTGGTCAGGATCCGGCGGCACGCTATCAGGATTAGGAACTATTCTCATGTTTGCTCGACTGGCGCTGGACGAATGGCTGAGGCCGGGCGGAATGCGTCGATGTGCTCGGCGTCGGTCGAGATGTACGGCCCACCGATGAGGTCGACGCAGTACGGCACGGCGGCAAATACCGCGTCGAGGCACTCTGCGATTGCCTTGGGCTGACCTGGCAGGTTGATCACCAAGGCGCCGTCGCAGATGCCCGCGGTCTGGCGGGACAGGATCGCAGTCGGCACCGCCTTCAGCGAAGCGGTGCGCATCGCCTCGCCGAAGCCGTGCAGCATCTTGGAACAGGCTGCCTCGGTGGCCTCGGGGGTGACGTCGCGCAGCGCCGGGCCCGTGCCGCCAGTGGTGAGGATGAGACAGCATCCCGCTGCGGCCAATTCCCGGATCGCCTGGGCCACCTGGACTTGCTCGTCGGGAACGAGCGCAGCCTGCGCAGACCATTCCGAGGCCATCACACGCTCGAGATAGTCACGAATCGCCGGACCGCCGCGGTCTTCGTAGTCGCCGCGGCTGGCCCGGTCCGAGACCGTCACGATGCCGATCAGCGCGTGCGTCGAGAGGTTCTGCGTTCCGTCGGAGGTGCTGTTCACGCCGGAACCGTACCGCCCGATTGGGAATGAGTGCCATTCCCATAAGCCCATCCCCATTGCGGCCGCTGAGCAGAACGAATCCATACCCCAGCACTAAACGGGAATCATTCCTATTCCTGTTATGCTCCCCCGCCGTGTCTCTTCTCCAGGCACCAAGTCGCGCCCCGGCCGCCTCGCCCGACGGTTGGGCATGGAGCCGCCGGCCCACCCTCATCAGCCTCGGATTGATCACGGTGATGTCGGTAGTCGTGGCCATCGGGCTGGGTCCGGTCGGCGTGGCACCCCCGACGGTCCTGAAGATCATCGGGCACCACATGATGGGCCTGTTCGATGCCGAGAGCTGGGCCCGAACCGACGACGCCATCATCTGGGAAGTGCGCCTGCCACGGGTGCTGCTCGGCGCCATCGTGGGCTCGGCGCTCGGGGTTGTGGGAGTGACGCTGCAAGCCCTCGTGCGCAACCCGCTGGCCGAGCCGTACATCCTCGGCGTGAGCTCGGGTGCATCCGCCGGAGCGGCCGCGGCGATCCTGTTCGGAGTCGGCTCCTGGCTGGGCCGCGAATCGGTGTCGCTGATGGCGTTCTTCGGCGCCCTCGGTGCCCTCGCGCTGGTCTTGGCGCTGGCCCGTTCCTCCGGTCGCATCACGCCCTCGCGGATGCTCGTAGCCGGCGTGGCCGTCGCCTACTTGCTCAGTGCCGTCACCAGCCTGCTCATCCTCTTCGCCCATAGCGAGTACGGCGCCCGGGCGGTGATGTTCTGGCTGCTCGGCTCGCTCGCGAACGCCGACTGGTCCACGCTGCCCATCGGCTACCTCGGCATGGGCGCCGGCATGATCCTGGTGTTCTGGTGGCGCCGCCGACTCGACCTGCTGGCGCTTGGCGACGAGACAGCGATGGCGAGCGGCGTCGATCCGGGGCGTACCCGGCTGCAACTCGTGATCGTCGTCGCGATGTGCGTCGGCTTCGCCGTGTCGCTGTCGGGCGGGATCGGATTCGTCGGTCTCGCGGCGCCTCACATTGCGCGACGGATCATCGGCCCGATTCACCGCCATCTCATCCCGGCATCCGCAGCGCTCGGCGCCCTCATGCTGGTCTGGGCGGACGTTGCTGCTCGCATGGTGTTGCAACCCCGCGAGCTGCCCATCGGCGTCGTCACCGGCGTGCTCGGAGCCCCCGTCCTCGTCGCACTCGTCCGAAAGCTCAGTCACAACTCCTGAGCGCGCCAGCGCTTGTGCGAGCCCCCCTCCGCGAAAGCAAACCCCCTATGAACAAGGAGACCCCCGTGAAACTGTCAGCACTCAAACGTCGAGCAATCGCATTGCTCCTCGTGGTCGCATTTGCAGTCGCAGCCTGTGGAGGGAGCGATGACTCCCCCACCGAAGCGGCTCAAGACGACGGCTTCCCGCTGACCTTCACCAACTGTGACACCGAGTTCACCCTCGACGCCCCGCCTGAGCGGGTGATGCTGATGGAGGCCGCGGCGCCCTCGCTGCTGTTCGCCGCCGGCGCCATGGACCGTGTGATCGCCCGCATCGAGAACTTCCCGGAGGAGTACTACACCGCCGAGGAGTTGGCCCTGCTCAACGACATCCCGGCGTTGGTGGCCGAGCACACATCGACTGGCGGTGTCGAGATATCGGTGGAGGCGATCATCGACCATGACCCCGACATCGTCATCGGCTATGACACCGCCACCCTCACCCACGACTCGCTCGGCGACGTCGGCATCCAGCTCTACGTGATGCCCCCGTTCTGTGACAACCCGCCGACGCCGTCGTTCGAGAGCATCCTGGACGAGGTCCGCTTCTACGGGGAGCTCTTCGGCACCTCCGAGACCGCCAACGCAAGCGCCGACGCGCTGGAGGCCGCCGTGGACTCCGCAGCCGATGCGCCGGTTGCCGAGGGCCAGACCGCTGCTGCGCTGTATGTCAGCTCCGACGGCAGCGCCATCTACGCCTACTCCTCGCTCGGCATGGTGCATCCGCTGATGGAGGCCCTCGGCATGACCAACGTGTTCGCCGAGCTCAGCGAGCGAGTGCCCGAGGTCTCGATCGAAGAGGTCATCGGCCGCAACCCCGAGATCCTGGTGCTGCTGTATGACGACTTCGGCCTGACCCCCGATGAGATCAGCGCACTGGTCACCGATCTCCCGGGCGCCAGCAGCATCACTGCGGTCGAGCAAGGAGCGGTGTACCCGCTCCTGTTCAACTGGGCGGAGCCTCCGACACCGCTGGTGGTGAAGGGCCTGTCAGAGCTCAGCGACCAGATCACCGAATAACGAACCCGTGATCACGGCGACCGGCATCGACCTGCGGCTCGGCGCCGTCGACGTCCTGTCCGGGGCGCAGCTCAGCACGCGCCCCGGGCAGGTCGTCGGCCTCATCGGGCCCAACGGCAGCGGCAAATCGTCGCTGCTGCGCTGCCTGTACGGCATGCTCCGACCGAACAGAGGCGCCGTGCTCATCGACGACGCTGCGATCGGGTCGATGTCGCAACGCTCGATTGCACGTGCTGTCGCCGTCGTCACTCAGGACGCCTCAGCCGAAGGGATCGATATATCGGTCGGCGAGTTCGTGCTCTTGGGACGCCACGTTCATCGCAGCGACTACCAGGGCTTCACCGACGACGACCGCAAAGCCGTGCTTGACGGGCTGGACATGGTGGATATGTCGAGCTTCGCCGATCGCAGCATCCACAACCTGTCGGGCGGGGAACGCCAACGGGTGCTGATCGCCCGGTGCATCGCGCAGCAGAGCCCAGTCATCCTGCTCGACGAGCCCACGAATCATCTCGATGTGCGCTACCAGCACGAGGTGCTCGCGCTGGTCCGGCGCCTCAAGATCGACAGCATCGTCGTGCTGCACGACCTCAACCTCGCCAGCCGCTACTGCGATCATCTCGCCCTGCTCGACCACGGCAGCGTGGTGGCCCAGGGCCGGCCCGACGACGTACTGCGAAGCGAGCTGCTCGAACCCGTCTACGGCATCGAGGTGCGACGGCTGGCCGACGGGCACCACTCCCACCTCGCGTTCGGCCCTCTCTCGCCGTGATCGGCAACGAGCGATGAGCACCGCGCCGAACGGCTGGGCTTTCCCCGCCTCCATACGTGTCCAGGTCTGCCGCGGCTGCTGCTGCGGAACCGAGCGGAAGCACGCCGAGACCGACCACGACGGGCAGCTCGCCGCGATCTCGGCCGTCGCTCGAACTCGGGTGGTGGACTGCGTGGACGAGTGCGCCTACTCCAACGTCGTGATCGTCCGCCGCAGCGACGGGACATCGGTGTGGCTCGGCGGCATCAACGACGCAGCGCTCACTGATGCGGTGTGCGAATGGCTTGTCGACGGCGCCGCGCAGCCGCCGCCTCCGGTCCTTCAGTCGAAGGTCTTCATCCGCAACTCAAGTGCAGTCGGGGCAGATGCCGAAGACGTCGAGCCGGTGAGTGTTCGGCTGGAACCCGCTGGTGTCCAGCGCTTTGTCGAGTGATGTCTGGAGGCTGCGTTCGTCCGCAGCGGGCATGAAGAAGTCGTCAACCGTGCCGCACACGGTGCAGATGGTGTGGTGGTGACGGCCGATGATGTCCTCGGAGAACTCGTAGCGAGTCGGGTCGTCGATCCCGACAACACGCCGGACGATGCCGACGCTTTCGAGGTCGGCCATGTTGCGGTACAGCGAGCTCTGGGTGAGGCGAGGCCGGAGTTCGAGCATCTCGGGGATGGTCGCCGGTCGAGCGGCGCGAACGAGAAGCTCCACGAGTTCTCGCCGACCCTTGGTGTAGAGCTGCCCGGCGTCATTCAGGCGGGCCGACACCAATTCGTGAGTCTCGGCGAGTCGCTCGCCCATCACCGCATTCTACCGAGGCCGGTCACGCCAGCCTGAAGGCACGACGCCGTCTCTATGCGGTGACCCGGGCGACGAATGCGGCGATCTCATCGATCACCTCGTCCCGGTTGGTCTCGTTCACCAGTTCGTGGCGGGCGCCCTCGTAGAGGCGGATGGTCTTGTCATTGCTGGGCATCGACTGCACCGCCTCCAGCGAGGTGCGGTAGTCGACGAAGGGGTCATCGGTGCCGTGGCAGAACAGCACCCCCATCGTGAGGGCACTGACCTGGGCCCGGAAGCGGTCCAGGGCGACGACCTCGGCTTCCAGCAAGGGCCGCTTGTACCGGCCCCGATAGATGAGCGGATCGGTGGCGTAGGCCTCGACAGCGGCCGTGTCACGGGACATGCCCGAGAAGTCGGTGGTGGCGGGAGGCAGCTCTGGCTGCGCCAAAACCTCCCGGGCCCAGTTCCAGTCGCCGATCACTGCGCCAAGCAGGACGATGCCGGCGACATCGTCGGAGTATTCCTGGGCGAATCTTGAAGCGAGCAGCCCGCCCATCGAGTGCCCGATCATCACCACCGGCAGCCCCGGATGCTCGGCCTGAGCGATGTCGACGAGCGTGCGCAGGTCGTCCACCACATGCTCGAAGTCGGTGATGAGCGCCCGCTCGCCGTCGCTGCGACCGTGCCCCATGTGGTCCTCGCCGTAGATCGCCGCGCCGTCGGCCATCAGCCGCTCGGCTAGGTGGCCATAGCGGGCCGCGTACTCGGCGTAGCCGTGCACTACCACCACTATGCGGCGGGCCGGGCCGTCGGGAGCCCATCGCTCGTAGTGAATCGACCCCTCTGACCCAGCGAACTTCGGCACAGGTGCGGTTCTAGCACTCCCGCGCACCGGTGCGACCAGCACATATCCGCAGCTAGAGCCCTCCGGCGAGGCGCTCCGGCCCAGGTGACCGCACTGCCGCCCGTTGCGGTCAGCATCGTAGGAACGGTTCTCATTCCGGTTAGAGTCCCAGTCCGGCTTCCATCGTCGAAACACACCCCCATGAGCACGGCACCCGACGAAACCCCGCACACCCTGGAACGGGTGGGTGAGGCCCAACTCCCCACGAACCACGGCCTGTTCACGATCTTCGCCTACACCGGAGAGGGCGCAGGCGAGCATGTGGCACTGGTCTTCGGCGATCCGCACTCGCGTCGCGGCGCGGTCCCGGTGCGGATGCACTCCTCGTGCGTCACCGGTGACGTGTTCGGCTCGTTGCGGTGCGACTGCGGGCAGCAGCTCGAGCTCGCAATCCAACACGTGACCGGCGCAGGGGCCGGCGCGATCCTCTATCTCGACCAGGAGGGCCGCGGGATCGGGCTCGCCAACAAGATCCGGGCCTACCAGTGCCAGGACACCGGCTTCGACACCGTGGACGCCAACACCACGCTGGGTTTCGAGGCCGATCAGCGCGACTATGCGCCTGCGGCCGGGATCCTTCGTGACCTCGGCATCACCGACGTCGAGCTACTCACGAACAACCCCCACAAGGCAGAGAGCCTCCGCGAGCACGGCATCGCCGTGGAACGCGTGCCGCTGGCTGTCGTGCCGAACCTCTACAACCACCGATACCTCGAGACCAAGGCCCGCCGACTGGGCCATCAACTTCCTGCCACGAACGGGCACGACCTGGCGTGGTCACAGCAGCAGAGGAGTTTCCCGACAGATGAGCACCTACACGCTTGAACCCATGCCGACCACCCTGGTGGGTGAGGGCAGTGTCGCCGATCTCGCCCAGCACGTACGGGCCAACGGCAGCCGCGCCTTCGTGGTGAGCGACCCGGGCGTGCGCGCCGCGGGCGTCCTCAACACGGTCATCGACGCGCTCACGAAAGACAGCCTCGAGTGGACAGTCTTCGACGACGTCGACCCGAATCCGACCGATGCCAACGTGGCCGCTGGGGTGGAATCGCTCCGAGGGTTCGGCACCGAGGACGTCGTGATGGTGCTCGTCGGCGGCGGTTCGGTCATGGACTGCGGCAAGTACATCGCCATGGCAGCACCGTCAGGCATCGAGGACTCGTCGCTTGCCTTCTCCCCCGAGCTCGACGACGCCGACCGGATCGACTTCGCCACCCTGGCGCCCCCGGCTCGGGCCAGTGCGCCGTGCGTGCCCACGGTCGCAGTGCCCACGACCTCCGGCACCGCATCGGAAACCAACGGCGGCGGCCTGATCACCCGGACAGAGGACCATCGCAAGCTGACGTTCAGCCACCCGGACGTCCGGCCGCGCGCTGTCGTGCTGGATCCGCTCCTGACTGTCGGGCTTCCCTCAGGTGCGACTGCGGTGTGCGGCATGGATGTGCTGACGCACGCCATCGAGGCCTACACGTCCACCGCCTCGAACCCCTACGCCGACGGCCTCGCGCTGCAGGCCATCCGGCTCACCGGGCAGTGGCTGCCCCAGGCCGTCGCCGTCGGCAGCGATGTGCAGGCCCGGGCGTCGATGCAGATCGCGTCCCACCTCGCGGGCCGTGCGTTCTCGTCGGGTCCGCTGCTGGGACTCGTTCACGCCACCGGTCACCCCGTCTCGGGCACCTTCGGCGCGGCCCACGGGCAGACGCTCGCCACCATGCTCCCCCACATCATGCGCTTCAACCTCGAGTCGGTCTCCGATCGCTATGCCGACGTGGGCCAAGCGCTCGGCGTCGCTCGCGACCCGCTGGCGGCCATCGAGGCGGTCGAGACGCTGTCCGCGACCGTCGGAACCGACCGCAGCCTCAGCGACCTCGGCGCCGGGCCGCAGGACATCGACGGGCTCACCACCGATGCCTTGCGCGACCTCATCATCTTGAACACGCCGCGCTACCCGAGCCGGGAGGAAGTCCATGCGCTGTACGAACAGGCGCTGTAGGTGAGCCAGCACGACCGGCCCGAGTCCGAGGGCGTGAGTAATCTCGCCGTCATGGACGTTGCGGATGCCAAGAACATCGTTCGTGCCGAGATCGATCGCCTCACGCCGACGCTGCTGGATCTCTCGCACACGATCCACGCCAACCCCGAGCTCAACTTCGAAGAGCACCACGCCCACGAAGCCCTGACCGGCGTGCTTGAAGACAACGGGATCGACGTGACCCGTGGCGCCTACGACATGCCGACGGCGTTCGACGCTCGCGTCGGCACAACCGACGGGCCCACGGTCGCTGTGCTGTGCGAGTACGACGCGCTCCCCGGGATCGGCCATGCCTGCGGTCACAACATCATCGGCTCGGCAGGGCTCGGCGCGGGCATCGCAGTGGCGAAGGTTGCCGAGGCGCTCGGCGGGCGGGTCGCCATCCTCGGGACACCCGCCGAGGAGGGCGGCGGCGGCAAGGAGTTCATGGTGCGCCGCGGCGCCTTCGACGATGTCGATCTGGCGATGATGGTGCATCCCGCCGATCGCGATCTCCGCACGTTCCATGCCATCGCCATCCAGCAGCTGCACGTGACCTACGACGGCCAAGCGGCCCACGCGGCTGCGTCACCGCACCGGGGGCGCAACGCTCTCGATGCGGCGGTGCTCGGCTACAACGCTGTCGCTGCGCTGCGCCAGCACATCCGGCCCGACGAGCGGATCCACGGCATCTTCACCGACGCAGGCGACAAGCCCAACATCGTGCCGTCGCGCGCCGCCGCCGAGTGGTACGTGCGCAGCCACAAGATGGCGAGCCTCGAGACGCTCAAGGAGCGGGTGCAGCGATGCCTGCAGGGAGGCGCCGACGCCTCTGGGTGCGAGATGCAGGCCGAATGGATCGATCCGCCCTTCTACGACATGATTGACAACCACCCACTGCTCGACGTCTACGTGCGCAACGCCATGGATGTCGGGCGTCATCCGCTGCCCTCTGAGGAAGGGTCGATGGTGGTCGGATCGACCGACATGGGCAACGTCAGCTACACCGTCCCGTCCATTCACCCCATGATCAAGGTCGCCCCCGAGGGCACCCCGATTCACACACCTGAGTTCGAGGTGTACACGGGCCGCGAGGAAGGCGACCAGGCAGTCATCGACGGCGCTCTCACCCTGGCGCTCACCATGGTCGACTGCCTCGCCAGCGCGGACACTCGCGAAGAGATCCGTGCGGCATTTTCCCCTAGCGCATAGCTTCACCGAACGAACAGCACAGGAGCATTGCGTTCCATGTCATTGACCCAGTACCGGATTGACCGCGACGGTGCAGACCGTCTGCTCTTCCTCATGCACGGCTACACCGCCGAGCAGCACCACCTCGCGTCCTATGTGCCGCTCGTCGACCCAGACGAACGCTTCACCGCGATCGCGCCGCGGGGGCCGATCGACATGCCCGACGGCGACGGCGCGGGCTGGTGGTCGATCGACCTCGAGACGTTCGAACAAGACATCTCGCAGTTCGGGCCCTCGCTCGAGAGTCTCGAATCCTTCATCGCAGACGAGGCCGGCAAGGCTGGCGTGCCGCTCGAGCGGTGCATCGTGGGCGGGTTCAGCCAGGGCGGCTATCTGTCGCTGGCGCTCGCCGGCAGCGCTGGTGCGCCCCGCTACGCCGGCGTGTGGGCCATCTGCTGCGGTCTTCCGAGCGCGCCCGGGCTCAGCCTCGACCTGTCCAACGGCGACGGCCGACCGGCGCTCTTCCAGTGGGGAACCCGCGATCTCCTCATCGGCCAGGAACAGCCCAAAGAGGTGATCGCAGCCCTGGGCGATGGCGGATGGAACCTGCGACACCACGCCTACGACATGGCTCACAGCCAGACCATCGAAATGATGATCGACGCCCGCGAGTGGCTCGCCGGCGTCCTCTGAGCTGTTCTTCCAAGTGAGCGCGGAGTGGCGCACCGCCATTGCTTCCCGCTCTTGTTCGCTGCGCTCAAGGGCCGCTCGTGCCACGGCTTCGCCTAGCGGCTCAGCCTCTCGACAGCCAGCTTGACCAGGCCTCCGTCGGCCCGGCCGACCAGCAGGCTGTCCTCGCTGACCCATCGGAGTCGACTGGTCGCCGCATCGGACTCGAGTGCGGTCACTGGCGACAGGTCCTGGCCGGCACGAGTCGGGGCAGCCCACACGATGGTGCGGCCCTCTCCTCCCCCCGTGGCGACGGCGCTGCCGGATGGATCCCAGTCGAGGTCCTCAATGTGGTTGTCGTGACCGGAAGCCGAGGCCGGCACGGTACCGGCAGGTCCTTTGCCACCGAAGTCCCAGATGGTGATCTCGCCGAGGCACGCAACCGCCAGCCATCGGCTGTCGTGGCGAAACCTGAGTCGCTCGATCTTGGAGGGATAGCCGGACATCGAGAGGTCCTTGCCGCTCCAGAGTCGCCACAGGTGCACGGTGGCGTCTTGGGCGCCGGCGCAGGCCCATGATCCGTCGGGAGACATCGCCAGCGAGAGCAGCGACCCCTTCCAGTCGAAGCGACGTCGACGGCCGGTCCGCGGCCCGACGACGTCGTGCCAGCCGATGCCGCCGTATGCGGTTGCGCCGACGCGGCTGCCGTCGGCTGACCAGGCGACCGCCGTCACCGTCGAGGGCTGGTCGTCGAAATCGTGAAGGAGCGAGCCGTCTTGGTCGGTGATGAGCAGGTGCCGGCCGGCGCCGACCGCGAGCATGGGTGCGTTCGGTGACCAGGCCAGCGCCGTCACCCAGGCCGACGCGTCGATGACGCCCTGAGCAGCTCCGGCGTGGTCATAGATGCGCACGCATCCGTCCTGGCCCCCGACCGCGACGCGGCTGCCATCGGATGACCAGGCCGCGCTCAACACTCCCATCTCGTGCCGTTCGAGCGCAGTGGCCGAGCCGTCGTCAATGTCGATGAGGGCCGCGTCGCCCCCCAGGGACCCGACCACCGCCTGGCCGCGGTCCCGACAGACCTCAAGGACGTGCACGTAGTCCTCGACGTCCACCCGCCATTGTGCGACGGGTGTTGACCCGGTGCCGGTCATGCCAGGCAGGAGCTGAAGCCGGCCTCCAGTGACTGTCGGTCGAGGTTGCGTCCGATGAACACGAGGCGGTTGCGTCGTTCCTCGCCGTCCTTCCACGCCCCCTGGGCGTCGCAGTCGAGCAACATGTGGACGCCCTGGAACACGTACCGCTCATCCCAGCCGGCAATCGACAGGATGCCCTTCGAACGGAAGATGTCGGTTCCCTTCGTGCGCAGGAGATCGAACAGCCAGTCATTCACCCGGTCGAGATCGAGATCGCCATCGGCTTCGATGCCGACCGACGTCACGCTGAGGTCGTGCTGATGCTCGGCATCGGGGTCGAGGAACTCGGGATCATCGGCCAACACACGATCAAGCGAGAACGCGCCGACCTCGAGGATGGCATCAAGGTCGACTTTTCCGTGCTGGGTCCGGACAATGGGCACGAGCCTGTTGACCTGCCGGAT
>JAJDTF010000096.1 GCA_022827265.1 Acidimicrobiia bacterium
ATCGGTCGAGTCGTCCAGCCCGATCACCGTTGCATCCCAGATCGCTCGCAGACCTGCCGAAGCGGCTGCGTCCGCATGCGCGCGAGCGCCGCTCACCAACAGCGCCTGAGCACCCAGCAGCAGCAACAGGACCATGATCGCAGGCCACAGGATCAACAACGGCAGCACCTCCCCACGCTCACCGCGTCGAGACGCCGAACGCTGTCGATGCGCGGGCGCTCCGGCTCGGCGACGGACGGCCGCTCCGTCAATGCGACTTCGAGTCTCGGCTACCAGCCTCGGATGCACAGCCGACAATTGGGAGACAACGCCGGTGCTGTCAAGGCCACTTCGAACTTCGACTACCACCCGTTTGCACGCAGGTCGTCGATTTCGGCTTGGTACCGGGTCGGAATTTCCACCAGCGGTACTTCGCTGTCCAGCCGGCCCAAGATCACTTTCGCGTAGTGTTCGCGCTGTCCCTTCAGGAGCTTGTCACGCACCGTTGGATCCAGCGTTGGATATGTCGCCGCATAGCGCGCACATTGATGACGCAGCTGCTGATACTCGAAATAGGACAGTCCGAACGTTGGCTCGATCAGGCCGGGGTCGATGTCGCCGCCGCGTCCTTTGTGTAGCACGAACAGCTCCACATCAGGCCAAGCCGAAGCGCGTCCGCACGCTTCAAGCACCTCGAAGAACGCGTCGTGCAGTGTCGGCGAGAACACGGCGAAGGGCAGTGTGTCCGTCGCATGGTCAGCAAAGCGAAGCATCGAACTCTCGAAATCACTCACGATCTTGCCTTCCGCGTCAGCGTCGGCGAAGTAGTAGATGTTGGAGACTGAGGCTTTGTTCGCATCCCATCCGGCCGTGAACTTCGCACTTGGGGGGACGTTGATGATGTAGCTCTCGAGCAGTGCCATAACACCGACCTCCCTGAGGAACTTCGACGCACCGAGTTCTTGCGACCCCGGCCCGTCGTTAAGGTCCGAGAAACTCAGCTGCCGGGGATCGTCCCTAGGATCGAGACTCGCATAGTCGGGCAAGTGTGCTACCGCGACAGGTACCGGGTGCTCGACAGCCGACATCGTGTCATCGCTATCGGCGGGCGAACTGACGCAGCCCCACAGCAGCGTACCGAATGTCCACAAGACAGCTAGGGCCGTCGCGCCGTGCCACGCCGTGCCGGATCGCGACGACACGCGCTGGCTGTGCCGCTGGAACGTTATGTGACGGTGCGCCCCGGCACGCGCGTCTTCGCTCATTCCTCGTCCTCCAAGGTGTTCGGCTCTACGCGTGTGAACAAACCTTTGCAGGTCTCGATCGCACCTGCGATCGCCTGTGCACCAACCGATCCGCCGTATCGCAACGCGATCAGCTCTGCCGCACACGCCGCGGGCTTGACCACGCCCTTGACAAAGGCAGACCAGTAGTAGCTCCACTGGGTCCCAGCGACCACGGTGCGATACCACAACAGATCGGCGTGGTAATCGCACTGCCAGTATTGCTCCGAAAGCGATTGGCAGCCCTCCAGCTGTTCACGTTCGGACTGTCCGTCCACTTTGATCAGCAGCGTCCTGCCGTATTTGTTGTCCAGAATACTCTCCTCGGACACCGCCTGTATCCGAGGATCGCTCTTGGACACATACTGCCGCGACTCTACCAACCGACGGCACGTAAACACCCGCGGACCGCTCGGCGACCCGTCCAAAGCGCAGTCAACGGCTAGCTCGTGGCCGCTGGGACGCGGCGTGAGTTCCGAATGAACATCCTTCCGCTTCGCCTTTGCGGGTGTGACGCAGCCGAGAGGAAGCGTGGTTTGGCCGGTGGCGCATTCGGCGTTGATGATCGTGGTCTTGGGCAGAGTGTGGCCGCCGTTGTCGTACACGAAGTGCAGCGTGTGCTCACGCGGGATCGTCGCCGTGCCTTCCAACTTGATCCGCCGGACCCCCGATGCGTGTTCGCCGTCGAGATAGCCGACACTCGCCGTCGCATCGAGGCCCGGCGGCACGGGATGCGGCCTAGACAGCTTGACTGTGGCGGTGTCGGGCTCGTGCTGCCACGAATGGAAGAACCGCTTACCGACCTCCACCGTCAGCCGTGCTGGGTGCTCGGGTGCCCGCGGTGTGTGGTCGGTTTTGACGGTGAGGACGTAGTTGCCGTCGCTTTCGGCGTGGTAGGTGGTGGCCTCGATCGTGTAGGTGCCCGCGGCCAGCAGCTTGCGGACGATCCTCGAGTCGCGGTGGCTGCCGCCGTAACGGCCCCGACACGCATAGTCGCTGGGGCTGCACTGATCGTCGTTGGACGCAAGCACCGTACCGGACCCGTCAGCGGAAGCGCCGTCGAGTATCAGCAGATACATATCCACCAGCCACTCATTCGACGATGCCGACTTCAGCGTCACCGTCACCCATCCCGCAGTGGCGAGCTTGAGCACATGACGACGCGCGTAATGATCGCCGCCGGTGTCGGCACGGCGATGCGCCGACATGCAACCGCCCTGCGCGCTGAGGGTGCCCTGCACCTTCACACCGCCCGAACCGAACGTGCCGAGTTGGCTAGTGCAGCCGCCCACACGTGTCGCGGTGAACTCCGCGGTGACCCGATGCGCCGCGCCGTCCTTCGAGCACGTCACCGCCACAGTCGCTGTCTTGCCCTTGTCCACCTCCAACGACACCGTTCGAGTGCCGCCCGCCGTGGGCGAAACCGAAGCAGCCGCAGGCGTCACGGTGCACACGGCGTCCGCGGGAACGACATCGAAATCTTCAGACACCACCGCGCTGTCGGCGTCGCCCGCAGGCGCCGACGCGTCGTCGAAACCGCTGATGCGCACCGGCGCCGGGTTCGCCTTGAACTTCGCCGACGCCGTATCGCTCTTCGCTCCCGAAGTGCAGGTCACCTCGACAGCGACCGTCGTGGCCGCCCCGACACTCAGGCTGACCGTACGCGACACACCTGACGCCGGCGAGACCGAAGCAGCCGCAGGCGTCGCGGTGCATATCGCCGTCGCAGGACTCACCGTGAACCCCGAGGTAACCACAGCAGCAGCCTCGCCGAGCGCTGGCGTTGCCTCCGCGGGAGCGAAGCTGCTGATCTTCACGGCCTCAGCGGCGACCGTCGTGAGCTTGAGGGTGAGAGTGAAGCTGCCCTCCTCGCGGTCGGATCCGGTGGTCACCTCGATCGTGTACGTGCCTGCCGACAGGCTCAGGCCGCGGATGCGGCTGTCGCGCCCGTCGGTGCCCGAATCGTCATCAGAGCCCACCACTGTGCCATCGCTGTCGGTGACGTATACATGCGGGTCGCCCGAAGAGACCGCGTCGAGATCGAGCGTCGCCGCGCCGGTGACTGTGAACGTGAACCGCCACGCGTAGTACGGCACCTGGTCGGTGCTCTTGTGCGCTGATTCGCAGCCCGCAGCCCACGACCCGCTGCGGGTCACCGTCCCCGAACCGAGCGTACTCAGCGCAGTGGTGCACTCGGGGTCGTTCTCGTCGCCTTCCTCTTCGGTTTCTTCCGCGTCTTCGTCATCTTCTTCGTCCTCATTGGGATCGGGGTGGCAGTGCGGCGGTGTCGTAGCCCGGTCGATCGAGTGACCTGACGCGCAGGTCCAAGTCGGGTCTTGTGTGAGCGTGCGTTCGCAGGTGCTGGAGTCGCCTGAGACCGCCGTGAATCCAGCGGCGCAGCCGTGGGTGACAGCGCCGAGGCGGGCGCCGGCTGGGCGTTCGCACCTTGACGACGAGTTCAGCGAATAGCCAGCGGCGGTGCACGACGCGGACGGCACCGCCGATTGGGTCTCGCGCACCGTCCGCGTGGTGGTGACCGTGCGAGTCACCGGCCGGCAGCACACCTGACGGGTGCGGGTCTCGTCGCGGTACACGGTGCGGGTCACCGGCTTGCAGCACACTTGCTCGGTGCGATAGTTGTACGCGGGCCGGTTCTCGTAGTGGTACGCCGGCTCGGTGATCAGCGTCTCGCGCACCCCGGTGCGCTGCTCGCTGCGGTAGCCGTACTTCGTGCACACCGACTGTCCCACCACCACATCCCATGTGACGCAGTAGCGCACACGCACCGTGTAGGTGTAGGTCTCCATGGCCATGTAGGTCTTCGTGAGCGGCGGCACGCGCACCCGCACGGTAAACGGCGCAACCCGCTTGCGCACCGTGTACGGCACCTGCTCGGTCACGGTGCTCTTGACGCGCACTGTGTAGGTCTGCGTGTAGTGCACCATGTCGGTGACCGTGCGCGTTGTGGTGACCTGACGGGTCACGGTGCGCTGGCACTCAGGCGGGTCGCCCACCAGCGCCCACCCGTCGGCGGTGTTGCACGAGTACGTGGGCAGCGTGGTGTGAGCCGTGGTGGTAACGCAGTCGCTGCCTGACACCTCGACCGCGTGGCCGCCGATCGTCGCCGGGCACGATGTACGCGCCGGCTGGGTCTCGTGCCTCTCGCAGTCGCCGCTCACCGAGTCATAGGTGTAGCCCTGTGCGCACTGCGGCGTTGCATCCACTGCGCCCTCAGCGGATCCGTCCGCATCGGCGCCTGATGATGTCGGCGTCAGGACGGCTGCCGCCATGACGACCACGGCCGCTGCCAACCGCAACCGGCGCGTCATCGCGGACCCGCAAACGCGCACGACGGCTTGGCACCCCATCTCGGTGGGTCGGACACACTTCCCGGCCGACCAGCGAAGATGCCCGGCTTCCAGTGCGTGGTGCCGCCGGTGTCGGCGAACACCATCGGCACCCGGCCGCACCTCGAACCCAAGCGCCTGTTCAGCTGGTCCGCATCGTCGGCGTCGCCGGGCGACGAGGCTTGCGCCTCGCGATGAATCTCCGACGCCATCAGGTTCGCGGCGGCCAGCCGGGCGCTGTAGCCAGCCACCGACTCCCCCACGCCGCCCACCAGCGACTGCACCATCGCCACCGCCAGCCCGGTGATCGAGGCGACGGCAGCAGCGATGAGCAGCCACCCCAAGGTGGCCAGGCCTGCTGCATCGCGGCCGATGGCATGGGAGTGATCTCGGCGCGCGGCACGCGAAGGGGTGGCCTTGTCGCCCGCGGAACGCGCCGCTACCTTTTGCAGACGCCCATGAGACGCCAACCCGTAACGCAACGACCCAAGACCCGCGTGCGAACGCACGGGGTGTCGGCTGTCTGGGGGATTGTCGGCCTGATGCTGGGCGGCAGCTGGCCTCGCGACGTTCTCGCCGCGAGGCGTCGCGGTTATTCCGCGATCAGCCCCCCCCCCCCCCCGGTACGGTCGTTTGCGCGGTTCGGGCCGGTCATGAGCGGCGGAATGTAACGAGCAACGCGGAGGCTGTCAACGACACCCCGTCGGACAGGCCCCGATACAACGTCGCAGGCTGGCCGTCGCGGCACTCCTCACCCGCTTGTTTGCAGGTATTTCGTGATTCCTCGGGGTTGCAGTGAGGCGCGGCGCGTCGAGACGGCGCCGCGCGCGACCTGAAGCCGCCGCAGTGGCGCACGCCGGCGCCGCAGGCGTGCCGCCGCGGGCACCGCGACGGCTGGCGGCACGTTGGCGACGTGTTCTGCTCGTCGCTGTCGGACTGATGCTGGTGGCTGGGAGCGTGCTGGGGTTCTCATTGACCGCCGCCGCGTTCGACGAGCGTGTCGCGGTGGTGGTGGCAGCACGCGACCTCGCCGAAGGCCATGTGCTGGCACCGGGCGACCTGACGCCCTCGCTGATGCTCCCCGGCAAAGTTCCGCACCTCGCATGGGACGAACCCACAGCAGGGGCACTCGCAGGGTTCGCGCTGACCCACATGGTGCCCGCGGGGTCGCTGATCACCCCGGCGATGCTCACCGAGCCTGCGGTCGGGCCATTCGGCGACCGTCTGGAAGTGCATGTGCCCATCGACACCAGCCTTGCGCCCGCCGGTGTCGTCGAGGGCGATCTGGTGCTCCTGATCGACCCGGGTGCGCCGCCCAGCACGCACAGCGCGGGTCGCCCACGACAGGTGATCGACCTGTTGCGGGTGGAGTCGATGGCAGGCACCGCCCTGCGGCTGTTGGCGCCGCCTGCCGAATGGGTGCGGTGGCAGACGCTCGCAGCGCGGCTGGGCGGCCCGCCGTTGGCGCTGCCGGTGCCGCTGGGCGGCGACCCCGCCGCGCTCGCCGCCGATCTCAACGAGGTATGGGCGGATCAGCACCGGCAGGCCGCAGCGAACGGCTCACCGCTGGGGCCCCGATGGGCGAGCGCCGACCGTCCGGGACTGCTCGAAGCAATCATCGCGGTCGACGCAAGCCTGTCGCCGTCGGGTGTCGCCCAAGGCGACCTGGCGCTGCTGGTGGACCCCGGCGTTCCGCTCGATGCTGAAAGCGGCGGCAGGCCGCGCGCCGTGCTGCGGCCGGTGCTGCTGAACCACTACCGAGACGGGCTGCTGGGCATCTGGGCCGAACCCGCCGACTGGGTGTGGTGGCAGACCTTGGCGCAGCGCCTCGGGACAGCCCCGATGCTGCTGCGTGTCCACCCCGACACCGACATCTCCCAGGTCACTGCCGATCTGAACAAAGCCTGGCGCGGCGAATGGGAACAGCGCCAGTGATGGCCACCATCCACAGCGCCCTCAGCACCGGCAGCGGATTTGATGCGCCGCTGATCGAAACCGGAGCGCTCACTGTGGCGCTCGCGCGCGGCCTCGCCGCGGGCGGCACCGACGTGCTCGTGATCGATGCCGACGCGCACGGCACCCGACTGGCCCAGCGCATTGCCGCCGCCACCAAGGTCCGGCTTCGGTCCGATGAACGGGGCTTGCCCACTTTGGTCGCCTCTCGAGCGTCTCTCGGCCCCGACAATGTGGTGCGCCATTGCTGGGCTCTGCCCAAGCGCAGCTCTTCGCCGACAGCGGGGTCAGTGCTGCTGGCGGCTGCACCGTGCCACCCTGACGGCGCCCTGTACACCGCTGTATGGCTCGCTGAGCGCGCCGAGCAGCTTGCGGCGCTGGGGCAGCGGTTCACCGTGGTGGTATCGCTGCCCGGTGCCGGTGTGCCCGCGTATCAGGCGCTGCAGGCTGTTGCCCACACGAACGTGGTTGCTGCCCCGCGGCAGGGCACTGCTGCGCCCGGCGGGCGGCGCGCTGTGCTCGCGGCTTTCGGGCTGCATTCGACGCCCGATCCGGTCACCGTGCTGTGCGCCGGGCCGCTGCTGGGCGCTGTCGGGCCGGTGCCCGAGCGGGTGCTGCTGGGCGCCCGCCCGCGTCGCCGTGAGCATGCCGCGCTCGGTGCGCTCGAGACCGCAGCTACCCGGCTGGCCGCAACTGCTGGCTGCGCGGCCGCCGCCTCGACTCAACCTGGAGGCGCGCGGTGAGCTTGGCCCACTCGATCTGGACCGAGGTGCACGAACAGGTGCAGGCCCATCGGCTGGCCTTGCCGGATAACTCAGACACCGACCGACACGATGCGTCGGCCGCCGCCTGCCGGCAGCTCGCCGGGGAGCTGATCGAGCAGATGGAAGCCACAGCGCTCGACCAGCAAGGCGTGGCCCTCGCCGACACTGAGCGCGCTTGGCTCGACAGCCAGCTCGAAGCGCTGCTCGGCGCAGGGCCTCTGGAGCGGTTCCTGCGCCGCGACGACGTGGAGAACGTGTGGCTGTTCGGCGCCCGCCGCGGGGCGCTGGGCCTGTCGGGAGGACGGATCGAACCGATCGACGAGCCGCTGTTCGCCGACGACGCCGAGATGATCGGCTTCATCGCCCATCTCGCGGTCACTCACGGTCAGACCGGCCGCCGGTTCGACCACTCCGCACCGCTGCTCGACCTGCGACTGCGCAGCGGGGAGCGCCTGTTCGCTGCCATGGACGTCTGCGACGTGCCCTACCTGACGATCAGGTGCCACCGGCACCGGCTGGTGAGCCTGGACGATCTGGTCGCGGCCAGCACGCTCGACAACGACGCCGCTGCGTTCCTCGCTGCTGCGGTACGGCCGCCTGCCCCGGCGAACGTGCTGGTGTGCGGAGCACTGGGGTCGGGCAAGACCACGCTGCTTCGTGCCCTGCTGGGAGAGATCGGCGCCGAGGAAGTGGTCTGCACCTTGGAGCAGACCTTCGAGCTGTTCCTGGCCGATACCCACCCGTGGGTGTTCGCCGCGGAGACCCGCGAGCCCAACAGCGACGGCGAGGGCGAGATCGGCATGGAGGAGCTGGCACGCCGGTCGCTGCGCACCGGCGCAGACCGCGTCATCGTCGGCGAGCTGCGTGGCCCCGAGGCCGCCGCGTTCCTGTCTGCGTGCGGTACCGGCAGCGACGGATCGATGGCCACTATCCACGCGTCGTCACCTCGCCAGGCGCTGGCGCGGCTGGTGCGCTACTGCCTCGCCGCAGGGACGGCACCGGCGCAGACGGCACTGATCCAAGAGGCTTCCGAGGTCATTCACCTCGTCGTGCACATGGGCACCGACCCGCGCACCGGCACCCGGCAGATACGCACCATCGCCGAGACCCTGCCCGCCGAAGCAGACCGCTTCGAAGTCCGCGATCTGTATAGACGCGGACAGCCCGACGGCCCGCTGCGCTGGCTGGGGCCGCCCCGCAACCCCGAAGTCGCCGATCGGGTGACCCGAGGCGGCCACGTTCCCCCAGCCGCACCCGACAGCGGAGACCGACGGTGACCGCCGCTGCGTTCGGGTTAGTCGCCGCTGCGAGCGTCGCCGCCATCGCAGCCGCGTGGCTCCTGCGAGCGTGGCACCCGCGGGCGCTGGTGGCGCCTGAGGTCCGACGCGACCTCGCTGGTGCTGCCACCGCTCGCCCGGCGAAGACAGCTCCGGGCACCTTGACCGAGGTCGCCGTAGGCACCAACGGAACGCTGCGAATCGTGCAGGTCGTTGTCGGCGCGGGCGGCGCCTTCGGGGGCTATGCGGCGACCGGCTTGTGGGGCATGGCGCTGCTCGGTGCCGGACTCGGGGTGCTGGGGCCGCCGTTCGCCACCGCGCCCGCACGCCGCCGCCGCCACACTGCGGTCGCGCTGGCGTGGCAGGCATGGGCACGTCAGCTTGCCGAACTCGCCCGTTCAGGCGCCGGACTCGCGGACGCGCTCGCTGCCAGCGTGCCCCATGCCGATCCCCGCATCGCCCCTGCCGTGGAGCGAATCGCTCTGGTCGCCCGCCACCGGGGCATCATCGTCGCGGCCGAGCAGCTCGCCTCGGCGGGCGGCATGTGGGAACCCGACATCGCGGCGGGGCTGCGCATGGCTGCCGCAGCAGGCGGTCCCGTCGCATCCTCGCT
Source organism: Acidimicrobiia bacterium (assembly GCA_022827265.1). Taxonomy (GTDB): domain Bacteria; phylum Actinomycetota; class Acidimicrobiia; order Acidimicrobiales; family Poriferisodalaceae; genus Poriferisodalis. The sequence goes on from JAJDTF010000096.1 coordinate 9,217, forward strand.
CGACGCGCTCGCTTCGCGGATCGGTGACAGCGTCGCCGTACACCGGGCCCGCACCGAGGCCGTCGTGGCCCTATGGACACAGACCATTGCGCTGCTGGGGCTGGCAGGCGGGGTGATCACGCTCATGTATCGCAACAACCCCGCCTACTTCGAGCCCTACCGCAGCCCCAACGGCCAGACGGTGCTGACCGTCATCGCCATGGTGCTGCTGGGCGCAACCGCGTTCCTGGTGAGGCACAGCACCGTGCGAGCGCAGCGTTCACCGCTCGCGCCAAGGCGGCCCGAGCGGCGACGCACGCAGAGGCCGCCGCTGTGAACTCTGCAGCCGCATCCGCGGTGACGCTCGTGCCGTCGGCCGCCGGGATCGTGTTCGCCATCGGCATCGCCGTCGCCGCGACGGCACTGCGGGCACCCCGAATACCGCGACGAGCATCTGCGCGCATGAGCAGCGCCGCCGCTTTCCTGGCAGCCCGGCTGGGGCGACGGCGCAGCGCCGACCTGCGCTTGTGCGGTCTTGCGCCAGCCATCTTCGTCGCCCGTCGCATCGCCGCAGCAGCAGCGGGCGCCACTGCAGGCGCTGCCGCGGCAGCCCTGTGGACGACCACCGTTCCCGCCGCTGTCGTCGCCGTTGCGGTGCCTGTCGCGGCAGGGTGGCTGCTGCCAGCCCAGAGCGTCCGTGACACCGCCCGCCAGCGTCGGGGCGAGCTGCACCAGACCGTCGATGCATGGATCGTGCTCACCGCGCAGCAGGTCAACGCAGGCGCTGAGCCCGCTGCAGCAATGCTCAACGCCGCACACGCCAACAACACCATGCCATGGCAGCTGCTCGCACGACATCTGCGTGATGCGCAGAATCACGCACGGCCAGCCGCCGACGGCCTCAAAGAACTCGCCGAGCGCTACCGGCTCGACGGTTTCGACCAGGCGCTGAGCGCGCTCGAACTCGCGGCCCGGCGCGGCACACGACTGTCCGACGCTGTGCTCGCTGCCTCCGACAGCCAGTGGGCGCACAGCGTCGCAGCGGAGCGCGAAGCAGCGCAGCGTCACGACCAGATCATCGCTCTGCCCGCCACTGCCGTTGCACTGGCACTTGCCGCGATCCTGATTTATCCGCCGCTCGTGTCGCTCACCGGCGGCATCATCGCCGCCGGGCCATGAGCACATGAACGCCTCGTCGCCTCGCACACCCGCGCAGCAGCACCGCTGCCGAACAGGCCGCCGCACCTCAGACGTTCCGCAGACCGCCTCGCCCGAGCGGCGCAAGTGCCTCGGCCGGCCGGTCTTGCCGCGCCGATGCCGCAACGCCTCAGGGCTTGCCACCCTCGAATGGTTGCTGATCGTCGCAGCTGCAGGCGGCTTCGCCGCAGTCATGGCAGCCGGGCTGGATCAGATCATCGTTGACCAAGTCGCTCAGCCAGCAGACGTCCACGGTGCAGATGTCACATCACGAATCGCCGCTGCACACATCAACGATCGCGCAGTCGCAACCCTCGCCGCGATCCATGCGGCTCAGGTCAGTGTCGATACCAAGGCCATCACTGCTGGCCAAGCGCGGCTCGACAGCCTCCGGCACGAATGCGAAGTGCTCGACGAGACCTACCCCAGCGCAATCCGGCTCACGGAATGGCGCTGGCAGCCCATTCCCATCTACGTCTCGTCGCCCGACGCTGTCGAATCCGGCACCGACCACACCGACGGCCGCTGGACATGCACCGTCAAGGGACGCCCCCGATGAGGCGGCCGGTGGGCAGTGCCGTCGGATTGGCCGCCGACTGTCGTGACGCCAAGGCGACCGCCCGCGTTGGGCACTCGCTGCGGCAGCGCGACGAGCGAGGCGGCGCGGTCAGTCTCCTGGTGATCCTGATGACGCCGACGCTGGCGCTCGCGGCGATCGTTGCAGCAGCCGTTCCACAGCGACTCGCCGCCCAAGCCGCCATGGAGGACACTGCTGCGGAACTGGCTGTCATGGCTGCCGTGTGGCGGCACGCCCAAGGCCGGCCTCACGACCCCGTCGGGTGGTACTTCCCCGACTGCACGGCGCCCAGCAGCCCGCCTCCGACGGACGCAGACCCGCTCGACCGCGAAGACATCACCGACGACCTCAAGCCGGAAACCGAACGTCGCTCGGCTACTGACCACGACGCATCGCTGCGGCATGCCTGCGAAGCGGCGACCCATTCGCTGCTCGCCAGCCTCGGCACCCGCGGCATCGACGCAAACGGGCTCAGCGGCACGTACACCAGTGCCTACAGCACCATCGCCGCGCCTGCCCCAGACGATGCGCACCCCGCTCACGTGCCCTGTCGCGTCGCCGACAGCACCATCGTCGCCGACACCGTCCAACTCGGAGTTGCCGCACCGTGGGGCACTCAAGGCTGGGGCACCGCACAGGTCTGGCCTCGCGGCGTCACCATCACCGGCCAATCGCTCGGCATCGTCGCTCAGCCCGTCGCCGGCAAAGATGCGACCGCGGCACTGCCTGCCTGCGCGGCGTTCCGCAGCACCCCAGACCATCCCGGCTCATTCGCAGCGGCAGACAGCACGCCCACCCGCACTGCGCTCGGCAACCCAGTCGTGCCGTGACGCCACGACATCCCCGGAAGACCCGTCGGCGCCAAACCCAGCGGGCGGCGGCGCAGGCCTCGCTCTGCTCTGCAAGAGGCCGTGACGAGCGCGGATCTATGTCTGCAATCGAGCTCATGGCACTCACGCCCATGTGCGCGTTGCTGGTACTGACCATTCTGTGGGCTGGGCGCAGCGCCCAAGCCGAACTCGCCGCCAGCCTCGCCGCGCAGGAAGCTGCCGTCGCCGCAGCGGTCTGCTGCAATCGCCCAGTCGACAGCACTTCCAACCGAGAGACGGCTGACGACAGCCTCGAACCCGTCGGCAACGACGAAGACATGGATGGCGGCAACGCCGTTGATGCCGCAGCCGCCCGCGAACTCGTTGCCGAGACGGTCGTCACCGGTCGGCCGTCCTTGGAACGGCTCTGTGCGGGCGGACCCCGGCCCGGCTATCCCGACGGGCGCTGGACCGCGCACACTGCCGCCGACATCGGCATCACCGACGGCGACAGCTCAAGGCCAAGCGCCATCGTCCATGTCGTCACCGCACAAGTCGCCTGCGCCGCTGACGGCGCCGCCGCACCCGTGCGCGGCCTGTTCCCGGCACGCACGGTGTATGGCTACGGCACCCACATCGCCACGACGCGCGCCGGCGACCTACTCCCGCCCGGGCAGCCTGCCGAAGCGCCGCCGGAGTCAGCTCGATGAGCACCGCGGCTGCTGCGACGCCCCACGCCGTTGCTGCCCGTCGCGATCACGGATCCCGGGCCGCTATCCCCTTCGCTTCCGCGCTTGCCGTGGGCACGGCCGTCTGCCTCGCTGCACAGCTCGTCACTGCCTCCTGATCGCGTCGTCAACGAAAGGAACCTTCATGAACGCGCTATTCAATAGACCGCCCACGCGGGCCTGCCGAACCGGACACCCAGCCTCCGGATCCTCCGGCTCAGCACTCAGCAGCGGACCGCGCTCTCGACGCGCTCCGCGTGGTGAGGCCGGGCTCACCACGCTCGAATGGCTGCTCATAGTTGCCGCCGTCGCCGGACTCGCCGCCCTCGCCGTCGTCCTCGTCCAAAACGTCGTCGACGACACCGCCGAACAACTCGGCGGCGCCAGCGCACGCGAGACAGCCGCCAACGTCGCCGCAGACACCGTCATCCGCGAAGCCCGTACGGCCTCACCTGACGACGCCCGCTACAACACTTGGCAACGCTGGGAGCTCTACTTCACGGCCCGCTGCGAACGCCTCGAAATCCTCTACAGCGACACCAACCTCGACGTCGAAGCCATCTTCAAGCGGCCCACTGGCAAGGGTGACAATGACCCCACGACCACCGACGAACTCAACAGGGCCGACAAGCAATCCGCCAGTTCGGGCAAGCCGCAGGCGGTGTGCACACGCAGCTCGTGAAGTACCGCCCCGGCGCACGCTCGCCAGCCGCTGCTGTCAACAACCGACGCCGCTCGATGCTCACCTACAGTGCTCGCCGTGGTGGCAGTTGCGATACGGCGCCTCGACCCCGATCTTCCGCTTCCGGCGTACGCCAAGCCCGGCGACGCAGGATGCGACCTGCTGGCCGCCGAGACGGTCACGCTGACCGCAGCCGGTGGCCGAGCCATGGTGCCCACCGGCATCGCTGTGGCCATCCCGCCCGGCTATGCAGGCTTTGTGCAGCCGCGCAGCGGGCTGGCGTGGCGGCATGGGGTCACCTGCGTCAATTCGCCCGGCTTGATCGACAGCGGCTACCGGGACGAGCTGCGGGTGCTGCTGCTGAACACCGATCCGTCCGACGACTACGAGGTCCAGCGCGGCGACCGGATCGCCCAATTGGTGATCCAGCGCGTCGAACAGGCGGAGTGGGACGAGGTGGAGGCGCTCGACGAGACCGAGCGGGGCCTTGGAGGGTTCGGGCACTCAGGCCGCTGAAGTCGGGAATCCTTCGCTGTCACACCCCGTCGGTAGCCATGACGGCATGGCCACCAACCCGCCCACACAGCCGCCGCTCACCCTGTTCGATACGTCCCAGTTCGAATTCGAGGCCGATCGCACCGCCAAGACGCCGTCCCGGCCCCCGTGCACGGGGCTGGCAACCAGCGGCCTTGCTGTCACACGCGCAGGCCGAAAGGTCGCAAGCGCCGAAGCCGTGAAAGTCCGCAGGCGCCGTGCCCGGGCGCGGCTGGCGAAGCGTCGCTACCTCGCTGACACCGAGGGCTACGAGCGCATCGAGCAGGCGCGCCGCGCCATGCACCTCGTGGCCGACTGAGTCGCGCAGTCGCCGTTACGACACCGACGGGCTCGCGCCGCCTTCGGTCGTGTCTTGGCGCAGGGCAGCCGCAGCCATGTGTGCCCCGCCGATCTGGTGCGGGTTGATGACACGATTGGCGCCCGCCTGTTGCAGCTTCGGCAACGCGTCGCCCGAGTTCGCTCTCGCCACGATGAACAGCTCGGGGCACAGCGCGCGGGCGCTCAAGGCGACATAGAGATTGTCGGCGTCGGAGTCCAAGGCCACCACCAACGAGCTGGCCCGTTCGAGACCGGCGTTCCGCAGGGTGCTGTCATGGGTGGCGTCGCCGGGCACCAGATGCAGCTCGCCAGGATCGACGTTGGAGTCGCTGTCGATGAGCACCACATCGGTACCCGCGTCGATCATGGCTGCGGCGATGGCTTGGCCGACCTGGCCGTAACCGCAGACCACCGCGTGGCCGGAAAGACTGTCGATGGAACGCTGCATGCGCCGCCTCCTGATGTGGTCGTCGAGCCGCCCCTCGAACAGCATCTCAATGACAACACCGACGGTGTACAGCGACGTGCCGGTGCCGAGCAGGATGAGGGCGATCGTGAAGATCTGGTAGCGGCCTCCTGTGCCCGCTGGATCGCTGTAGCCGACCGTCGAGACGGTGATGACGGTCTGATACAGCGCGTCGAGCAGATCGAGGCCGAGCAGTACATACCCCGTCGTGCCGGCCGCCAAGATGACCGCGAGCACCGAGAGGCCGGCAATGAGCCGCTCGACGGGCTCAAGTCCGCCAGAGACCAGGCGCCGACGTGATCCGCCGCGGTGTCGCTGGCCGCGATGCGACCGCCGTCGTCGCAGCACGCCCTTCATCGATTGAACGCTATTGCAGCCAGCGGCCCGGCTCGGGCCTACCATGCAGCGTGTGATGGTCTGGCTCGACTTGGAGATGACTGGACTGGATCACCGGCGCCATCGAATCGTGGAAATTGCGACAGTGATCACCGACGATGCCTTGGAAGTGATCGCCACGGGACCGTCGCTGGTCATCGGGGCATCCCAAGCCGACCTGGACGCGATGGACCCGGAAGTCCACACCATGCATGCCAGCACCGGGCTGCTCGACGAGATCGGTGCGTCACAGATCACTGTGGCCGAAGCCCAGGAACGCACGCTCGCGTTCGTGACCGAACACGTTCCCGAACCGCGCACTGCGCCGCTGTGCGGAAATTCGATCGGCACCGACCGTCGCTTCTTGGATCAGTACATGCCGGCGCTGGAGGGGCACCTGCACTACCGGGTGGTCGACGTGTCGTCGATCAAGGAGCTCGCCAAGCGCTGGCGGCCCGAGGTTGCCGAGGCATGGGCCGGACTGGCCAAGACCCGCGCCAACACCACCAAACACCGAGCCCTCGACGACGTGCTCGAAAGCATCGATGAACTGCGCTTCTACCGCGACCAGTGGCTCGAACCGAGTGCGACTGACCCGGCCGCAACCTCAACCTGAGTCGCTGCCGGTCGGGCTGGCGAGCGCTCGTTCGAGTGCAGTGAACAGGTCGAGCACACCGGCAGCCTCGAAGACTCGGTATCGCTGGCGGCCCGCGTTGCGCTGGCGCAGGATGCCTGCTTCGGCAAGCTGGTTGACCGCATCGGCCGTGCGCGCCTTGGAGCGGCCGATGAGGTTGCTCGCTGACTCGACGGTCACGATCGGCGCGCCCGGCAAGACCCGCAACAGCAAGTCGGTGCTGGAGTTGGCGCGGACGCGGCCGAGCTTGGCACGCCAGCCAGCGGTGATGGCGCTGATGTCGGCGCTGTAGCGCTGCGCATCCCGGCAGGCCCGGTTGGTCGCGACGGCGAACATGCGCATCCATTCCGCCGCTGCGACGGATCGCTCGGCGCTGTCGGGCTCGCTGAGATGGCGAAACGTCATCAGGCCCCCGACGTAATCGTCTGACAGCGTGGCCAAGGCCAGGCTGATGGGCGGGACGAATGTGGGCGTGAGACCGCGTCGCCTCAGAACGACATGAATCAGCGCGCGGCCCGTCCGGCCGTTGCCGTCCGCGAATGGATGGATGGTCTCGAACTGGGCGTGCGCAAGAGCGGCTTGTGTCAGCGGTGAGTGATCGTCGCGGTTGACGTAGTCGACGAGATCGGCGAGCAGTTCGGGGACGTGCTCGGGAGGCGGGGGGACGAACGCCGCGCTGCACGGGTTGTATGAGCTTCCGCCGATCCAGTTCTGCTCTTCGCGTACGACTCCCCCGAGTTCGGGAGCAGGCGAGCTGTCCATCAAGGTGCGATGCACCCACAGCAATTCGTCGAGCTCGAACCGCGAGCTGCTGAGCGCGAGCTCGACCGCGGACTCCATCGCTGCGATGTTGGCGAGCACCTCCGCGGCCACACGATCCCCCGCCTCCCCGCCGAGTGCAATAGCCGCCTCCGCGAGCGCCAACCGGCGGGCCGCCAACTGCAGACCCTCGATCCTGGACGACGCAACAGACTCAGCCCGCAACAAGAACCGCGCAAGACCTTCGAGACTCACATGCGACGCGTCGGCAGCGTTCAGCGCTCGCACCGCCGACTCGGCATCTGCGATGTCCGCGGCCACATCCGCTGTGATCGACGGATCCCACCCCACGAGTGGGTCGGCAACGTACGCGTCATAGAAACAGCCGCGCCGATCCTTCCGGCTCATCCCCTCAAATCTCGGATGCCAACGCTTTCGCAAGTGTGACGCCATTGATTACCTAGGTATCGGTTATATCTCAACCGTAACTTAAACTGTGCCGCAGCCGACGGCAGCGCAACCCGACCGGCACCGGCTCGCTCGTGCCAACACGCGTCGGGGTAACACCGTCTCGCAAGAACGGGACACTCGGACGCTGAGTGTTTCAGCACGAGTGGCGCGGTCAGGAAGCGAAGCGGTCGCGGCCGCCGTTTCCCCAACAGGTGATCTCGCCTTCGGTCGACAAGGCGCACGCGTAATCGCCTCCAACCACCACCTGCTGGAAGGTTCCTTCGGGGGCATCCGCTTGACCCAGGTCATTGTTGCCCCAACACACCGCCTCGCCATCGATGGAGAGTGCGCAATTCGTCCTGTCCGCCGCCGCGACTGATACGTATCGGCCGTCGGGCATCTCTCGCTGGCCGTAGCCATTGCTGCCCCAGCACATGAGCTTGCCGCCCTCGCGAACGGCGCACGTGTGCTCTCCACCAGCAGCAATATCGGTGAACTTCGCGATCGGGACGCGTGTCTGGAAATCCTCATTGCTTCCCCAACACTCAGCGCGCAGGTTGGGCCGGATTGCGCACGTGTGGCCGTCGCCCAGCGCTATGGCGTCGAATGGTCCCTCAGCCGATTTGCGCAGTTCGTACCAACCTCTGCCAGAACCCCAGCAGACAATCTCGCCGTCTGTTCTCAAGGCACAGCTTGCGCCGGCACGCGAGACGATCTCGGAGAATTCACCCCGCGGAGACTGTTTCTCTTCGTCGTAGCCGTACCCCCAGCAGAGGGCATCGCCATCGGTCGTCAGAGCACAGGTATGCCCGCCACCAGGTGCCACCGCTCGGTAGCTCCCATCGGGAACATCCCGATCTTCGCTGCTGTAGCCCCCCCAGCACACGACGCGGCCCGAGGGTCTTGTGGCACATGCGCGCGCTGTACCCGCGGAGATCGACGTGAATATGCCCGGCGGCGGCTCAGTCACGCCGGAGTATCCCCAACCCCGACACGCAATCTCACCGCTTGCTCGGATTCCGCAGGTAGCACCATGCGTTGCAATCGTTGTAAACGGCCCTACTGGAATCCCAGAGGGGCGTGGACGGTCCTCGCCCCAGCAGGTCATCTCACCGTTCGAACGGACGGCACACACATGGTGCTGGCCGACCGAGAGCGACGGCAAGCTCTATTGGTGGTTGCGAGTGAGTTGAGTGTAGACGGCTGCTGCTGGTTGCCAGTTGTGTATTCGGCGGGGCATCCAGTTGAGGTTGTCCTCGATGACCGCGAGCCGCAGGGGGCTGAGGTCCAGCGGTGTG
>JAJDTF010000129.1 GCA_022827265.1 Acidimicrobiia bacterium
CCGAAGTCGAGCCCGGAGTTCAGGTACACGCGGCCCCGCCCCAAAAACACCGAGGCAGGGTCGTCGCCCAGGCCCAGCTCGCGGCAGTCCATCCACGCCAGATAGGTGGCATCGGGCGGCCGGTAGCGCACCTCGGGCAGCCGCTCCGCCAGCAGTTCCACCAGCAGGTGACGGTTGGCGTCGAGGCCGGCCACCAGCTCGTCCAGCCAGTCCAGCGCTTCGGTCCAGCCGGCGATCGTGGCAACCTGCCCGAGGATCCCGATGCCGCCGATCAGCCGCTTGGGGATCTTCTTGATAATCGGGCCGTAGCGCGACGACGCCGAATGCAGGAACGCCATCCGCAGTCCTGCCATGTTGAACGACTTGGTGGCAGCGGTGACGGTGACGGTCCGCTCGGTGGCCAACTCGCTGACCGACGCCACCGGGATGTGCCGCCGGGGCGCATACACCAAGTCGCAATGGATCTCATCAGAGATCACCACCAGATCGTGACGCTCGGCGATGTCGATCACCGCAGCGATGTCGTCGGCGTCGAGCACCATGCCGCAGGGATTGTGCGGCTGGCACAGGATCACGGCCGTCACAGCAGGCGCCGAAGCCACCGATTCGAAGTGGCCGAGGTCGAGCTGCCAGCCGTCGTCGTGGCGGATGAGCGGGTTGGGCACCACCCGGCGCCCATGCCCCTCGACGCTGGAGAAGAACGGCGGGTAGGCGGGCGTCTGGAAGATGACGCCGTCGCCCGGTTCGGTGCAGTAGGTGATCGCCAGCTCCAAGCCCTGGATCACGTCGTGCACCCGCACCACGTCGAGCGGGTCGACCTGCCAGCCGAACGCCTCACTCATGCGCTTGGCGAAGACGCGCAGCACGGGAATCGGCTGGTCGTAGAAGTCGTAGCCCAGGCCGCCCGAGTCGATGCGCTCGCGCACGGCGTCGAGCACGACTGCGGGCAGCTCAACGTCCATGTCGGCGACCCAGGCCGCCAGCACGTCCGGGCCCTCGCGGCCCCACTTGATGCCCGGCCGGTTCCGAACCCGTTCGGCGTCCAGTTCGAATATCACGGCGTGACCCTACGCGTCCAGCCGCGCTGGTTGCCCGCTCTTGCTCGCTGCGCTCACGGGCCGCTCGGGCCCCGGCTTCGCCCTGCACTTCCCGCTCTTGCTCGCAGCGCTCACGGGCCGCTCGGGCCCGGGGCTCAGCCTCTCAGTACAGGCCGATCATGCGGCCGGCGAGGCCGAGGACCGCGACAGCCAGGACAGGGCGGATGAGGCGCTCGCCGCCGCGCACGGCCCAGCGGGCGCCGAGCCAGCCCCCGACGGCGAAGCCCGCTGCCACGATGACCGCAAAGCCCCAATGGACCTGATCGTTCAGGATGAACACTGGCACCGCCACCACGGTCAGCACAGCGATCACCACCACCTTGACCGCGTTGGCGTTCACCAGGTCGAGCCCGGCGTGCGACAGCGCCAGCACCAGCAAGAGCCCCACGCCTGCCTGAAAGGCACCGCCGTAGGCGCCGATCCCGAAGAACACCACCACGGTCAGCGTCCTCGGCCAGACGATCTCGTCGCCGCGGGCCTTCGGCGGCCACAAACTCAGGATCAGCAGCGGCACCATCAGAATGCCGAAGACCCGCTCGAAAGCCGTGTCGCTGAGCAGGCTGGAGACGGCGTAGGCGCCGATCACCGAGCCAATCAACGCCGGCAGCAGCACGGGCACCGAGCGGCGCAAGCCCGACACTCCCTCGGACCGGTAGCCGGCAACCGACGCCAGGTTCTGCGTGACAACGCCGATGCGGTTGGTGCCGTTGGCCACCAGCCCGCCGAGATCGCCCACCACGGTCAACAGGCTGACCGTCAGCAGCGAGCCGCCGCCCGCCATGGCATTCACCACGCCGGCAACCACGCCCGCGGCCGCCACCAGCAGCGCTTGGGTCAGGGTCATGGCGACCAGCGGGGGGCAGGCGGGCCGGTCGGGGCGGGCATGCCGGGCGTGCTCGTCGACCTGATCGGGGCGGTCAGCTCTGGGGCGGCGGAGTGCTTGCGAGCTGGGTCGTCTGCTGGCGCAGCAGGTGATCGGCCAACACGAGGCAGACCATGGCCTCGACCATCGGCACCGCTCTGGGCAGCACGCACGGGTCGTGGCGGCCGCGGGCGGCCAGCACAGTGGCCTCGTTGGCGTTGGTGACGGTCTTCTGCTCGGACGCGATGGTGGCGGTGGGCTTGAAGGCCACACGCAGCACGATGTCGGCGCCGTTGCTGATGCCGCCCTGTATGCCGCCGCTGCGGTTGGTCACCGTGACGGGTCGGCCGTCGGGACCGGGCTCGAACTCGTCGTTGTGCGTGCGACCGGTCATGAGCGTTCCGGCGAAGCCGCTGCCGATCTCCATGCCTTTGGCCGCCGGCAGCGACATCACTGCGCCTGCGAGCTCGGCATCCAGCTTGTCGAAGACGGGTTCGCCCAAGCCCGGCGGCACGCCGCGGGCCACGCAGGCCACCACCCCGCCCAGCGAGTTGCCGTCATGGCGGGCAGCATCGATGGCCTCGATGATGCGAGCGGCGGCGGCGGGATCGGGGCAGCGCGTCGGGCCGCTTTCCACGTCGTCGCGGGTCAGCTCCGCAGGATCGACATCGGCGTTGATGTCGCTGACCGAACTGACCCAGCCCAGCACTTCCACCCCGGCCATCGCCAGGATCTTGCGAGCCACCGCACCGGCCGCAACCCGGCCGACGGTCTCACGGGCCGACGCCCGGCCGCCGCCCTGCCAGTTGCGGATGCCGTACTTGGCCTCGGTGGTGTAGTCGGCGTGGCTCGGCCGGTACGTGGTGGCCATCTCGGAATACGCACCGGGCCGGGCGTCGGTGTTGGCCACGGTCATGCCGATCGGCGTGCCCAGCGTGCGGCCTTCGAAGACACCGGAGTGGATCGTCACCCGGTCAGCTTCTTGGCGCTGGGTGACGATGCGGCTCTGGCCGGGGCGGCGGCGGTCGAGGTCGACCTGCACATCGGCTTCGCTCAGCTCGATGCGCGCGGGGCAGCCGTCGATGATCACTCCCAGCGCCCCGCCATGCGATTCGCCGAACGTGGTGACCGCGAAGCGCTCCCCGAACGTGCTGCCGCCCATGTGGGAACCCTACGACGGCTCGTCGGGGGGCGATTCGCGCTGCTCGGCCAAGAACTTCTGGAATTCCAGCGCGATGTCGTCGCCGCTCGGCAGGTTCTCCTCGGCGGTGCGGTCGGCTTCGGCCTCGAGCTGGCGGATGTAAGCCACGATCTCGGGGTCTCGCGCCACCGCCTCATCGACCCGCTGCTCCCAGGTCTGCACGCTGCTGTCCAGCTCGCGGTAGCCGGTCGTCACGCCGGTGACCGTCTCGAAGTGGGCCAGCAGCGCCCGCGTTCCCTTGGGATTCGGCGGGCCCGCGACGTAGTGGGGCACCCCCACGCGCAGCGACACCACAGGAAACGCAGCCCGATCCAGCACGTCGTGCAGCGTGCCGATGATGCCGGTGGGACCCTGGTAGGTGGGGCTGTCGAGGCCCAGGCGAGCGGCCAGTTCCCCGTTGGCGGCGCTGCCCTTCACCGAGGCGGTCCGCGAGTGCGCCACGCCCGCGACCATGGCCCCGAGCGTCACCACCATCTGGCAGCCGAGTCCACGGGCGATCTCCGCCACCCCCTCGCAGAACGTGCGCCAGCGCATCCGGGGCTCGATGCCCGACAGCAGCACGAGGTCGTGCGGCGGGGCAGCCGGCACGACATGGCACTCGATCTCCGGCCAGCGAATGCGACGCTCCCCGTCGGGAGTGATCTCGATGTGCGGGCGGCTCTCCTGGAAGTCGAAGAACTCCTCGGGGTCGATATGGCAGACCCGTCGAGCCTCGCTTCGCTCACGCATCCACGTCAGCGCACCGGTAGCGCATTCGCCGGCGTCGAACCAACCCTCAAACGCGACGAGCAGGAGCGGGTTGTGCAGGTTCGGCGCGCCATCCCAGACAACGATCGGCCGTTCTGATGGTTCTTCTTGTCGGGTCACCTGTTACTTCCCGCTCTCGTTCCCAGTTCGCATTCGATACGGGCTCACCGGCCGCTCGGGCACGGGACTCAGCCTCAGGCCATCACTATGGCCCACGCGCCGCCGGATCACGCCCGAATTCCACGACCAAGCCGGTGTCCCGCTGCGGTATCCCCATCGGCAATGGCGATGCCGTGGCGGCGGCAGGTGCCCGCTCTGCTCAACGGATGAGCGGTGCTTGGGAACGACGCCGGTAGCGGAGTCGGCAGGGTTCCTCCGGTCCTGTCACCCAGCTGCCGTAGTGAGGCGCCGGGAACGGGGTGGCCAATTCGAGATCGAGGCGGTCGAGCAGCACCGACCAGATGACCTTGAGCTGCAAGTAGGCGAAACGCTTTCCCATGCAGCGGTGCTTGCCGCCGCCGAACCCGATCAGGGCGTAGACATGCTGCTTGTCCTCGCAGGCGGGCGGCGCGAATCGATCCGGATCGAAGGCGTCGGGATCGGCGAACACATCTGGCAACCGGTGTGAGGCCGCCGGCGACAGTACGGCCATGGTCCCGGCAGGAATCAGGTGGTCCTGGTACCGCATCGGCTTCAGCACCTTGCGAATCAGCAGGATCAGCGGCGGATGGAGCCGCTCGCACTCGCGCACGGCGTTCTCCAAGGCCGCCTGTCGGGCCAAGCCTGCCAAGCTCACGGCGTCCGAGTCGCCGTAGTCATCCTGCATCTCGGACCGGATCCGGCCGACGTAGTGCGGTTCGCGGACGAGTTCGAGCCCGGTCCAGGTGGCGAGCACCGCGCTGGTGTGCTGCCCTGCGAACAGCACCGTCAGCAACAGACCGGCAATCTCGTCGTCGCTCAGCCTCCTGCCGTCCTGATACCTGGCCTGCATGAGCGATTGCATGAAATCGTCGGGCTCGGCGCCGGAGTTCCGGCGTTCGGCCATGATCCCTCTCAGCAGATCGACGATCTGACGTCGCGCCCGGTCTCGGCTTCGATGCGCCGGCGTGGGGAACCTGGGGAAAAAGAACCCCAGCGTGTTGATGCCGTTCTGGAGATCGTGGTAGGCGTCGGAAAAGCCCTCGTCGACCCGATCCCGCACCTCCTGCCCGATGAGGCAACGACTGGCGATCTTGACCGTGAGATCGTTCATCACACGCGGCAGATCGATCTCGCCCTCCTCGTCGAGCGACTCGACCAGGCTCGTGGCCTCATCGAACATGATGCGCACGAAGTTCTCCAGCGCCGCTTCGCGCAGCGCCGGGAACAGAAATCCCAACTGCTCGTCCATGAGCTCGGGCGAGACGTCGTACGCCACTCCCCGCCCGAAGATCGGCACGGTGAACTGGTAGACGTCCTTGGCGCCGAGCTGTTCCTCGGGCGCTCTGAAATAGGCATCGTGGGCCTCCGGGCCGGCGAAGAGCACGAACCGGCGGGGTCCCAGCCGGAAGCTGACCAAGTCGCCGTGGCTGTGCCGAGCACGAAGCAGCATCGCCACCGGGTCTCGCTGGAACTCCCGCAGGTGTCCCACCAGCGGCCACCCGCCGGACAGCTCCGGGGCCGGCTCGGTGCCGCGCGACTGCTCTGCGGGGGCGGCTTCTGCGCCGTGCCGCAATGAGAAGCTGCCGTCAGGCACCGCTGGCCTCAGCTTTCTCGGCCTCACGCGCCAGATGCTCCGACCACTTGCGCACGGTGACGCCCTGGAACTCCCGAACCACCGGATTGACCTCGATCGACGGCTCGTCCCAGTGCTTCTCGTAACCCGCCTGCTCTGCTTCTACTGCGACCTTGTCCTGCCCCAGCAAAGGCCCGATGAGCGCGCGGTTGGCGATCTTCAAGATGGTCCGCATAGCGAAGCGGGGAATGCGCACGGGCAGCAGCGGCAGCTTCAGCGACCGGAAATAGAACAGGAAAAAGGCCCGCGTGGTGCGCTCGTCGATCGGCAGCACAAAGAGCCAATGCTTGATCTCGTCGTCGGTGTTGGACCACTGGTACGGGTACTCGTAGCAAAGCTCGATGTGATTGGTGTCGAGGCGGTCGTGGTCCACGAACAGTTTCGAGATGCGTCCTCGCCCTACTTCGGTGTCGTACTCGAGGTGCACGTTGTCGCCGACGGCTTCGCAACGGGTGAGCGTGGCACTGGAGAACGGGCGGTAGCGGCGGTGGAGGTACGCGTGAGAGAAGTCGCTGACGTTGTCGATCACCACAGAGTGATGTGCCGCACAGGTGATGCTGAGCGGCACGCAGGCCCAGCGGTCCGGTCCTTCGAGCTCGGGGATGTCGGGGATCGGGTGCCGGTCGGCCAGATCCGGGTCGCCGGGGAACAGCCAGACCAGGCCGTACCGGACCTGGACGGGAAATGTCGTGACAGAGAGTCGCGGAACGCTCGTGCGGCCGAAGAGGTCGGGCACCCTGGCGACGCTCCCGGTCTCGTCGTACTCCCAGCCGTGGTAGCCGCACACGAGCCGGCAGCCTTCCACCTGGCCCAGCGAGAGCTTGATCTGGCGATGCGCACAGCGATTCTCCACGGCCCGGAACTCGCCGTCGTCGGTTCGATACAACGCGATGGAACGCTGCCAGAAGGTGACCTCGACCACGGATCCGGCCTTGATGTTGCGCTCTTCCTCCACCGCGTACCAGTAATTCGGGTCCATGCCGGCAGCGCGTGCTCGTTGGCGAAGCGTCTTGGCGGCCTCGAAGGAAACGGGGTTCGCGGCGACCCGGCTCGCTTCAACGCTCACCGGGATGCCCCGTGACTTCATCGTTGGCCGTCCCGGGCGGCCTCAGCCGAATGGAGAGCCGTCTGGAGCACGGTGCCCGCGGCAGGGAGCTTCGCTTGCGGATTGGTGATCGCGCCGCGGTCATAGTGGAATGCGTAGGCCTCGGCGACGGCGCCGGCGACGCTCGTGGGCTGGTAGCCGAGTTCCTCGCGTGCCTTAGTGATGTCGGCGTGACGGCACAGCTCCAGCAGGCGTATCGCTCCGGGAGTGAACCTCTGGTTGACACTCGGATGGCAGCGGCTCAGGTAGTAGCTGGCAACCTCCGAGAGCCCGAGCATCAGGCGCGCCGGGAGCCGCCGTCCCGGACGCGGGAGTCCGGAGACGTCCTCGAAGAGATCCAACATGTCCGAGATCGTCTTGTATTCGGTGCTGAAGATGTACTTCTCACCAGAACGGCCTCGATCCATGCACAGGATGTGCCCCTGCACCAGATCCTGTGCCGCAACGAACTCGAAGCCGCCGTCGACGTAGGCCCGGATCTTTCCGGTGGTGTAGTCGCACATGGTCTTGCCCAGCCGCGAAGGGAAGTAGTCGTGTCCCCCGACCACCGCGCAGCTGGTTGCAACGACGACGTCCTGCCCGTTCGCCGCGGCCTGCCAGCACTGAAGTTCTGCAAGCGCCTTGCTGCGCTCATAGGGCATCGTGCGTTCCATCGGATTGAACTGCAGCGTCTCGTCGCTCGGAGCAGACGGATCGTCGAGGTCGTAACCGACCGCACTGAGCGAACCCGTCACGACGACCCGGCCGGCCTCCGCCTCCCGGGCCGCCTGCAGGACATTGCGCGTGCCCAGCACATTGCATTCGAAGATCTCCCGGCGATGGGCGCGGTTGCCGTCGATGGTCGAGACCTTGGCCGCGACGTGATAGACGCCCTGGCAGCCGGCGACGGCCTGTCGCATGGCGTCGAGGTCGCGAATGTCGCCGAAGGCTCGCTCGGCCTCAAGGCCTTCGAGCCCGGAATTGTCGTCCTCGTGTCGCAGGAGCACGCGGACTCTCACACCGTCGGCGAGCAGCCGGTGCACGAGATTGGCACCCACATGGCCGGCCGCGCCGGTGACAAAGACCGGTGCCGTCATTGAGCCGGGGGACGGAGCCCAGGCCATCGTGCTCCGGTGCGGTGATCGCAGACAGCGCGCGGCGCGGGCCTGCCGCAGCACCGTGACGTGCGATGCGAAGTGGTGAAAACGAACGTGCAGTACAGAGTATCCACAACCCCGAACGGCAGGTCCCTTCAGTCGCTCAGCGGGCCCAGGTGAGCAGCGAGGCCCGCTCCAGCGAGTCCAGCCAGACCGATTCGAGCGCTTTGTGCGATGCGAGGTACAGCCGGTCGCCCACCACAGCGCTGGCGGTCACCTGTGCCTGCCAATCGGTGTCGAACCAGCAGTAGCGCTCCAACGGGCCGAGTTCTTCGGTGCCGTCGGGGCCAAAGACGATCTCGCGCGACTCGCGGCACTTGCGCAGCGGCGGGTCGGCGTGGCTGAGGCGTGCGCGCTCGGTGAGCTCCGCGCCAGCAGTGCCCAGCGCCACTGCGCCGAGGAACGGGGGCTCGCTGCCGCTGTCGTCGAAGGGGTGCTGGTTCAGCGGCAGCACCGCCAGGTCGCTCGGCTGCCAGTGCAGGAAGGCAAGCGCGTTGAACTCCACCTGGCTGTGGCCACCTGGGGCGGTCCACTGGGCGATGCGCTCCGGCCGATCCAGATCGGCGATGTCGAACAGCGACACCTGGGTGCCCAGGGTGAAACCCTCGTCGGTGGCCACCTGGCCGATGCCGAGCAGCAGGTCGTCGCCGAGAGGATGCAGGTACGCCGAGTAGCCGGTGATCTTCAGCTCGCCGCGCACCGCCGGCGCCGTCGGCTCGGACAGATCCAGCAGGTACAGCGGATCGATCTGGCGGAACGTCACGACGGCAGCGATGTCGCCCAGATAGCGCACCGCGTAGATGCGCTCGCCCACGCCGAGCCCGTCGACGCGGCCGACCTCTGCGAGGCCGTCAGCACCGACCGCTAGCACCGTCACGAGGCTCTCAGATTCGGGGGCGACCTGTCCGCGCCAGGTCCACGGCTGGGCGGTGGTGGTCGCGATGCGCAGGTGGCCCTCGTGCTCAGACATCGAGTACTGGTTCAGCACCGTGCCCGTCACCGACGCCGAGCCGAGGTACGTGCTCGTGACTCGCCCGCTGATGTCGAACATGTGGATCTCGGTCTCGACGGGCGCGCCGTCGCCGGGACCCGTCGGCTCGATGCGTCCGTCGTGCCAGCGCGTCGTGGTCACGTAGAGGTGATCGCGCGAGGCATACACCGTGCTGCCGTCGGACATGATCGTCGTGGTGTCCATCGCCCCTGCCAGCCCGTCGGCAGCAAGCTCGATGGTGGTGACGCTGAGCGTGCCCGGGCCTGCGTAGTGCGGCGGCGCCCAGACTCGGTCGCAGCCGACGAGGCGCCCGCCGGTGACGGCCGTGCCGGAAGCGTCGCTCAAGGCGAAGCGCGGCAGCCAGTCATCGACGGTGGTGTCGGCGATGGCATCACGATTGGCGCCGGTCGAACGCTCCTGCGCGCCGAGATCGGCCGACTCGGGGACAGCCCAGTGGATCGAGCGCGGGTGTGAGGTGGTGACCACTCGCACGACGCCGTCGGTCAAGCGGGCGCCTATGTAGTTGCCTTCGATGTCCAGCCGTCTGGTGACCCGTGGAGTCGGTCTGCTCAGATCGATCTCGACGATCTCGGTTGTCGGGCCCCAGCCCGGCACCGGCTCACTGTCGGTGGCCTCGCCGGCCGGGGCGACGAACGGCACAATGCTGTCCCACTGCGAAGCGAACACGAGCACACGGTCGCCGTGCAGCAGCAGGTTCGAGACCCAATGGCTGTCGAGCTGGACAGAAGCGACCAGTGTCGGCTCCGAGCCGGCCACGTCCACTACGTGCACCCGATTCTCATTCGCCACCACCATGTGCCGGCCGTCCGTCTTGAGCACGTGTGGCTCGTCGATTCCGGCTTCCTGCACGTTGGACGTGCTGTAGTCGACGCCCGGTTGCGGTGAAGCGAAGTCAGCCGCTGCCGCGTCGTCGACCGCGACAGCGCTCTGCTCCAGTGCCTCACCGCCGAAGCCGAATTCGCCGCCCAGGCCCCACGGGCCAACAGCCGCGGCCGCGTGTGTGTGGATGTAGTCGAGCACTGCGCCGCACTCGTCGAACTGACGCAGCGCTGCGGCCTCGACGGCGGCCACGGGAGCCTCCGCGCCCGCACTGGCGGACCCGTCGTCCGCCGAACTGCCGTCCGAGCCGGAGTCGCCTGCCGACGGGTCGCTTTCGCCGGGATCAGCTCCAGCCGAGGACGTGCCTTCGGCGGCAGCCTCCTCGCCGGTGTCATCGCCGGCCATGCCGGATTGGAACCCGTCCGACTCATCGGACCCACCCGGCTCGCCCGACGCGTCATCCTCAGCGCCGGAATCGCTGGGGGCGGCCGCGGTGGCTGCAGGTTGCGTGGCGGCCGGCGGCAGCCCGCCGGTGGCGCTGTCATCGGCGTCGCTTGCGCAGGCCGCCGCGAACAAGCCCACAGCAGCAAGCACCGCGAACAAGTGCCACGCCTTGGCGGCCGTGGACTTGGTGTGCTCGGGCATCTCAGTCATCAACTCACACGACGCCGCAGGCGCCCGCGGCGTTCCGCTCGCAACGTTACGTTCGCATGAAGATCCCCACACGACACCGGCAGCGACATGCAGCTGACGGGTTGAGGGGCTAGCCGTCGTCGGCTGGGTCGTCGTAGAGGTCGTTGCGGCCGAGGCGCACGAGCAGCTCCTCGGTGCTCCACGGCAGCATGGTGGCCCCGCAGCGGGCATCGCGGTAGTGCTGTTCGAGGCGGCCGGGCCGCAGCAGCGACCTCCCGCCGCAGGTCCGCAGGGCCAGCGATGCCATCTCGGGAGCGCTCTCCATGGTGGTCACCGTGGCCACCTGCGCCCGCCGCAGCTCGTCGGGGCTGGGATCGGCCCGGAGCTCGCTGAGCACCCGGTAGGTCAGCGACTGCGCCCGGTCGTAGATGAGCTGCAGCTGCGCCCACCCGGTCTGCTTGATCGGGTGATCGCGTGACGCCTTCACCCCCGACTCGCCCCGCAAGTAGGTGCGGGTGGCGTCGAGGATGGCCCGCATCAGCCCCAGGTAGCTGAACGACAGGGTCATATAGAATTGGGGGAAGCGGGACACCATCGCGTTGAACATGCCCGGCGGCAGCACTTCGTTGCGGGCCGGCACGAACACGTCGTCCATCACCAGCGTGCGGGAGTCGGTGCCGCGCATGCCGATCGGGTCCCAGTCGCCGACGATCTGCGCGCCGTCGCCATCGGCCGGCACGCCGAGCAGGCGGATGTGGGGATCGCCCTCCACTACCGCCAGCACGTTGTGCACGTGAGCAGCGCCGCTCAGCGAGGCGAAGATCTTGCGGCCCGTGACGCGGTAGCCGCCCTCGGTGGGCACCGCCATGGTGCTGAAGCCTGATCGGGCACCCGGCGCCTGGCCCTCGGAGAACGGCTGGGAATGGATGACGCGGCCGTCGACCATTCCCTCCCACATATGCGGACGGGTCTCGGCAAGGTGTGCGGCCATGGCGCCGTCGGGATCCAGCTCACGCCCGCGTTCGCCGGCCAGCAGTGCTTCGGCGATCGGGCCGGACAGCAGCGCGGTGGCCGTGTGCATGTTGAACGTCAACGCCGTGGTCGCACAGTGCCGACCCATCTCCTCGGCCACGAGCGCGTAGCCCACGAAATCGGCACCCAGCCCGCCGACCTCGGTGGGCACGCACAGGCCCAGGAACCCGGCATCGGCGAGGTCGGCCCAGTTCTCGTGCGGGAAGCTGGCGTCGCGGTCGTAGGAGGGCGCACGCTCGGCAAATGCAGGCCCCAGCTCGGCCATCCGGGCCACGAGCTCGGCTCGCTCGGGCGTCAGCACCTGTTCATTCATCACTCGCACCATTCCTGTTGACCGTCGAGAACTCGCCATTGCCACGCGGCGTTCCGTAGCCGCCGCCCCCCGGTGTGTGGATCTCCATCACGTCACCCTCGCCCACCTCCACACGAGCACAGCCGGCCAGCGCGGTGACAGTGCCGTCGGCTCGCTCGAGCAGATTGCGCCCGCGCTCACCGTCCTCGCCGCCGGCGACGCCGAACGGGGCGATCCGCCGGCAGCTCGACAGCAGGTTGGCAGTCATGGGCTCGCCGAAGCGCACGCGCCGCACGACGCCGTCGCCTCCGTTGTTGGCACCGCGGCCGCCCGAGCCACGGCGCACCTCGAATCGCTCCAGCAGCACCGGGTGACGCTGCTCGAGGATCTCGGGGTCGGTGAGGCGGGTGTTGGTCATGTGCGTGTGCACGGCATCGGCGCCCGGGCGGCGCGCCGTGGCGCCCGCTCCCCCGCAGATCGTCTCGTAGTACTGGTGGGCGGCGTTGCCCCAGATGAAGTTGTTCATGGTGCCCTGCGAGGCAGCCACCACGCCGAGCGCGCCGAACAGCGCATCGGTGATCTGCTGGGATGTCTCGACATTGCCGGCGATGACGGCGGCGGGCGGGTGCGGCGACAGCATCGAGGGGTCGGGAACCACGAGTTCGAGGGGCCGCAGGCAGCCCGCGTTCAGCGGGATGGCGTCGTCGACCATGCAGCGGAACACGTAGAGCACCGCCGAGCGGCACACCGCCACCGGGGCGTTGAAGTTGCCCGGATGCTGATCGCTGGTGCCGGTGAAATCGACGACCGCGCTGCGGTTCGCAGCGTCCACCGAGATGCGGACGCAGATCACGCTGCCGTCGTCGAGCTCCATGCGGTAGCTGCCGTCATCGAGCGCGTCGATGACCCGGCGCACCATCTCCTCGGCGTTGTCGGCGACATGGCCCATGTAGGCATGCACCACGTCGAGGCCGTAGTACTCCACGATGCGGGCCAGCTCGACGGCCCCGCGCTCGCACGCAGCCACCTGCGCACGCAGGTCGGCGACGTTCTGATCGGGGTTGCGAGCCGGCCACGGGCTGCTGGCCAGCACGTCGCGGACCTTGCTTTCGAGGAACCGTCCCTCGGTCACGATCTGGAGATTGTCGAGGACCAGCCCCTCCTCGTCGATGGTCGTCGAGTCGGCCGGCGCGGAGCCGGGCACGCAGCCGCCGATGTCGGCGTGGTGGCCGCGGGAGGCCACATAGAAGATGCGCTCGTCGCCTGCGGCGTCGAACACCGGTCGCACCACGGTCACGTCGGGAAGGTGCGTTCCGCCGTTGTAGGGGTTGTTGAGCACGAAGACATCGCCGGGCGACATGTCGGGGTTCTGCTCGATGACGGTGCGGATGGATTCGCTCATCGAGCCGAGATGCACCGGCAGGTGCGGTGCATTCGCCACCAGCTCGCCGGAGAGATCGAACAGCGCGCAGCTGAAGTCGCGCCGCTCCTTGATGTTCACCGATACGGCGGTGTGCTCGAGCACCACGCCCATCTGCTCGGCGATGTTCATGAACAGGTTGTTGAAGATCTCGAGCTGCACCGGGTCGACGCTGGTGCCGATGGCGACACGTGAGGGCCGAGCCACCACCCGGTCCAGCACCAGGTCGCCGCGGTCGGTGATGGTGCCCTGCCAGCCCGGCTCGATCACGGTTGTGGCGTTCGGCTCCACGACGACCGCCGGGCCTGCCGCCACCGTGCCGGGCGCCATGGCGGTGCGGTCCCAGAACGGCGTGTCGTAGCGCTCGCAGGTCGGCTGTGTGTTGCCCTCAGCCGGTGCTGCGCCGTCCGGTGCTGCGCCGGGTGTCGAACCCATGTAGGTCGGATGGGTGGCAAGCAGTGGCTCGCGGTCACCGGCCGGCGGTGCGGCCGGCGGCGGATCGACCGCCTGACCGCGTGCCTCGATGTGCAGCGCATCCACCACCAGTGCCGTTGCCGAGTTGGCCGCTCCGGGCGGGCTGAATCCGAACCTCGTCCGGTGCGCGTGCTCGAACGCAGCAGCCACCTCGCTCGCTGTGACCCGCGACGGCGCCGCCCCCATGGCGGCCGTATCCGACAGCGCCGCCCCCATGGCGGCCGTATCCGACGGCGCCGCCCCCATGGCGGCTTTGCCGAAGGGCACTTCGAGCGAGGTGTCGGAGCCGCGGTAGCGGACGGCGAGACGGCCGGTCACCTCGATCCGATCAGGAGCTACGCCCGCCGCGGCCACGGCGTCGATGGCAGCGGGAGCAGCAGCGGTCAGTCGTCTGTGCAGCTCGTCAATGAGCTCTTCGTCGAGGGGAGCTTCGACCGGTTCGGCACGCAGGTCGGTGACATCGGCCAGCCCGATCCCGAGCGCCGAGAGCACGCCCGCGTGCGGGTGGATGAGGACCGTGGTGATGGCCAGCCGGTCGGCCACCCGGCAGGCGTGCTGGCCGCCGGCGCCGCCGAAGCAGACGAGCGTGTACGCGCTGACGTCGTGGCCACGCTCGGTGCTGATCTTGCGGATTGCGTTGGCCATGTTCTCGGCTGCGATCTCGCCGTAGCCGAACGCGACCTCGGCGGCACTGCGTTGAACGCCGCTGGCGTCAGCGATCCGATCGGCCAGCTCGGCGATGCCGCGGGCAGCAGCTTCGGCGTCGAGCGGTTGATTGCCGTCGGCGCCGAAGACCGCGGGGAAGTACTCGGGCCGGATGACACCCAGCACCGTGTTGGCGTCGGTGAGCGCGAGCGGGCCGTCGTTGCCATAGCAGGCCGGTCCGGGGTCGGCACCGGCCGATTCTGGGCCGACACGCAAGCGGCTGCCGTCGAAGGTGAGCAGCGATCCGCCCCCTGCGGCGACCGTGTGCATGTCGATGATCGGGGTGCGGACGCGGATGCCCGCCACCTCGGTCTCGTTCGCTCGCTCGAACTCGCCGGCGAAGTGGGACACGTCGGTCGACGTGCCGCCCATGTCAAAGCCGATGAGCCGTTCGAAACCGGCCGCCTGAGCGGTGCGGGCCATGCCGACGACGCCACCGGCAGGACCCGACAGCAATGCATCGCGGCCGGTGAAGCGCCGGGCATCGGCCAGTCCGCCGTTCGACTGCATGAACTGCAGCTGCGGCCCCCCTGACGATTCGGTTGTGCTGTCGCTCTGCGTGGCATCGACTGTGCCGTCGCATTGCGCAGCGTCGCCGCTGCCGTCGCATCGCGCAGCGTCGCCGCTGCCGATTCTCGATGCCACAGCATCGACCGTGCCGATTCTCGACGCCACGGCGTCGACGTAGCTGCGCAGGATCGGGGACAGGTAGGCGTCGGCCACGGTGGTGTCGCCGCGGGGGACGATCTTGACCAACGGGTCCACCTCGTGGCTGACCGAGACCTGGGAGAAGCCGATCTCGCGCGCTGCGGCCGCCAGAGCTGCCTCGTGGTCGGTGTGCCGGTAGCCGTGCACCAGCACGATGGCCGCCGCTTCCATGCCGCGTTCCCGCGCCGCAGCCATGCCATCGGTGGCCGACGCCAGATCCAGCGGGCACAGCACCGTGCCTTCCGCGGCGATGCGCTCGTCGACCTCGAGCACCTCCGCATAGAGCATCTCGGGCAGCACGATGTCGAGCTTGAACAGGTGCGGGCGGGTCTGGTACCCGATGCGCAGCACGTCGCCGAAGCCCGCCGTGGTGACGAGCAGGGTCGGCACACCGCGGCGCTGCAGCAGTGCATTCGTCGCCACCGTGGTGCCCATCTTCACCGACCGGATCCGGTCCGGCGGCAACGGCTCACCGCGAGGCACCTCGAGCAGGTCGGCGATGGCGGTGGTGGCTGCGTCGTCGTAGCGGCGAGGGTCCTCGCTCAGCAGCTTGTGCGAGACGAGGCCGCCGTCGGGCCGTCGGGCCACGACATCAGTGAAGGTGCCGCCACGATCGACCCAGAAGTCCCAACCACTGGACGCCCGACTCATCCCACGACCTTAGGTGTCATTCTGGCGGCCGAGATCAGAATCAGGCAGTCGCGCATGTTTCCGACAAGCACAACTGATGGCATCCCAACAGCTGACAGGTCGCCGTCGTTGTCACTGGGGCTCGCTACTGTCGGCCACATGGCAGGTGACGACAATTCGAGCGCAGTTCCAGCTGCTCCGGGCCATCCCGATGTCGCATTAGCCCGGCTCATCGAACTAGGCGTGGTGTGGGGCGACGCTGCCGATTGGCTTTTGCGTTTACCAACAGATTCTGTCGATCTTTTCTTTACATCGCCCCCTTACGCGGACGCACGGCGGTACTCCCAGATTCATCCAGATCGGTACGTGGAGTGGTTCTCTCCGTTCGCTGAAGCCATGCTGCGGGCGACGACCGAAACCGGATCATTTGTGCTGAACATCAAGAACCGCGTCGCTGCGAGCGGCCAACTCAGGGGGCAGCGACACCCGTACGTCTACGAGCTGGTGCTTGAGCTGCAGCGCATGGGCTGGCGTTGGCTCGAGACCTACATCTGGTCGAAACCCAACGCGATTCCGGGTCGGTTCGGGCCGCGGACGAAGGACAGCTTCGAGTACGTCTACCACTTTGCCAAGGGCGGTCAGCCGTACTTCGATCTCGACGCCGTCCGGGTGCCGTACCGATCGAGCGAGCAAGAGATAGCGCGCCGTCGCCGCGACCGGAACGGCCGGAGGAACACCGAGGCCGGGTTCGGCCGTGACCGTCGGCTCACCTACAACAAGGGCGGAGCCGACCCCGGCAATGTCATCGAGGTCAGCCAGACGTACAACCAGCACTGGGGCCCGTCGGGCCGACATACCGCAGTGATGCCCGAGGGGCTCGCCGAGTTCTTCGTCCAAGCTGCCTGCCCTCCAGACGGTCTGGTCGTGGACCCGTTCGCAGGCTCAGGGACCACCGTGGTAGTAGCCCGCCGCCACGGACGTCGCGCCGGCGGCGTCGAACTGCACCGCAAGTACGTCGAAGTGTCCGTGGAACGCATGGCGAGCGATCAATGCGAGCCTGAGCCGGGTGAACTGCGGCTCGCAGTCTGAGCATGGCGCTCTCAGATTCCGAAGAACGGATACTGCGTGCAGCGGGTTCCGACCCGAGCCCGGTGGCTCGCCTGCAAGCGGTGGGCATCACGCTCGCGAAGCACGGTGAAGATGCCGACGCTTCGCGTGATCTCTTGACCCAGAGCTACCTCACGCATACCAGCCCGTCGTTTCACCTGGTTCCGAGAGGCGACTCGATGTTCGCCGAAGACGCCTTCACCGAGGCGTACGCGGCACTCGCTGCGAGCACCGACGACTTCACCCGCGTCGACGCGGCGACGCTGAAAGCGACGCTCCTTGAGTGCCCAGCGGCATTGGCGCCGCTGCGCATGATCCTCGGGCTGACGCACAACGAGTTGGCAGTCGCCGTCCGTCTTCACGACCCTGAGTCGAACGTGGCAGGCGGGTCGCTGAAGAACCTCGAACGCAGCGCTCCACAAGAACACCCGACGGCGACGAGGCAGCGAATAGTCGGGTCCATAGCTGGCGCCGTACTGGCGATGATGAACCGTGACCTGCTCACCGTGCCGCCCCGCGCAACGACGCACTTCCACTCCAAGCTCGACAAGCGCGACACGGTGAACGGATGGCAGAGCGTACGCGACCACATCGCCGGTGTGCCCTACTCGGCGCTGCTCTTCCAGCGGTACGTCGGCGGGGTGTGGCGACAGGTGCAAGACGCGTACTCCGAAGTGAAGGGAGACGCCGTACTGGAGATCCCGCTTCAAGACTTGCTCGACGCCCATGGGGTGCCGTACCACCGAACGAAGCGCGGAGCCCCCGGTGCCGCAGAGACCGCCACCCGATTCGGCCTCAAGCCCGGACCGGATTTCGTCATTCCCGATGACTCGCCCACTCTGGTCATCGAATCGAAGGTGGCAGAAGACGGCGGGACCGCCCGCGACAAGGCGGCACGCATCCAGACCTTGGTGACGGCGGCAAACGAACGCGGCTTGAGGGCGTGCGCACTGATCGACGGCAAGGGATGGACAGAACGGCCGAACGCGCTCTGCGATGTCATCTTGGCAACGCAAGGCCGCACCTACACCATGGCGACGGTCGAACAGATTCTGCAGCTGCCCGAGATTCAGGCGCTCACGGGTCCGGCTTCGTGATCAGTGTCAAGTACACGACGTTGACGGACGGGGCTTCGGCACGGGGGAACCGCATCGGCAAGAGCCTTGCGGCGCTTATGGCGCTCGGTCTCGCGACTACGGCCTGTAGCGGCAACAGCCGCACGGCCGACGACGGATCCATGCCAGATGGTGACGGCGGAGACGGGCTCGCGAATGCAGCATCGGCTGAGGGCGCTGCGCACGATGCAGACGGCGTAGCCATCTCCATTGAGAACTAGCGAACCGACGACTGTCGAAGAGTTCTTCGATCTGCTGGACGCCGTCCGCGACGACGGGCGCTACGTCCCCCTGGCCATGGGCGCCCATGACCGCTGGGAAGCGGCAACGCTGGGCTTTCAGAACATCGGCCCCAGCTACTGGAGGGGCGAGCACGGGCGGCTGGCGCTCATCGACGGCTCAGCCAAGCTGTCCGATCAGGCCTATGTCGACACGCTGGCGGCGCTGCAGCGCTGGAGCGCCTATCTGCCGGCCAATGCATCTGCGGTGACCTATGCAGATGCCCATCAGATGTTCATCTCGGCTGCCGCGGCGATCTATCCGGCTGGATCTTGGGAGATCGCCGGCTTCGCCGCCGCCGATTTCGAGCTCGGCGCGTTCGGACCGCCGCCGCTCGCCGGGCAGGACACCTGCTACATCAGCGGCCACGTCGACATCGGCAAGGGCATGAACCCGGCGACCGGGCATCCTGAGGCCGCAAGGACGTTCCTGGCATGGACCGCGTCAAGCGAGTTCGCCGAGATCTTCTCGAATGCGCTGCCCGGCTTCTTCACGCTTCGCGACTCCCAGTACTGCTGCGGTAGAGGACGTGAGCCCCTGACATCGGCAGGCGGCCTTGAAGTCCTGTCGCTTCCATCACGATGGGTAATCCGTCGGCACGTATGCGTAGGGAAGTGCCTCGCACTCGGCGTACGGTGTCGTGATCCACTTCAAGCGATGTGCAGCGAAGGGACGAGTTGATACCAGCATGATCTCGCCGGAAACGACATCTCCCGCGACAACGAGTTCTTCGTTGATTGGATCATGGCCATGCGCGTCCAACCAGAATCCCTCGGAGTCGCGATACACATGTGTCCCGCCCGGCGTGATATACCGATGCGAAATTGAATTCGGCAGTCTTGCGTCAGATTGCATTGCCAAGTCTCTGCGGCCTAATTCTGCCTGTTGCCACCCACTCAAATCAGGCCGAAATACTTGACTTATGTATCGTCCTTCGGCCGATTCGATCAGCTCATGACCAACCTCGAACAACAACAGCAGTTGTGCACCGTCTCTTGCGTGCCCTACGATGCATCTCGACCCGATTTCAAGACGCACTTGTCGTGGAGCGTAGAACGCTGAGTCTTCGTCAGATTCCGTATTTTCGACGACAACAAAGAGACTGGGCGGCCCCTTCGACACTTCTCGCAACAGAACTGTACACGCGTTACCAGCCGCAATTGCAGCGACTATAGCGAGCACAGCAAGAGCCAGTACTCGGGTGCCCGATCTATATCGCTGACTTCCATGTGCCCATGACAAAATGGA
>JAJDTF010000015.1 GCA_022827265.1 Acidimicrobiia bacterium
TCAGCGATCCCAATTCCCGGCGAAGCGGCAGAGGCTCACCGCTAGGTTGGCGTGCGGAGGGGTGGCAGAGTGGACGATTGCGACGGTCTTGAAAACCGTTGAGGCGCAAGCCTCCGGGGGTTCGAATCCCCCTCCCTCCGCCAAGTCGTTCAGGTCGAAGGAGACGATGCAATGAAGAGGACGCCTGTCAACCCGTGGCCGTGGTCACTGAACTTGGGCTTCAACCAAGCCGAGATCATCGAGGGCGCGAGCAGGCAACTGGTCTGTGCAGGTCAGACGTCGGTGGATGCCGAAGGCAAACCGCAGCACGCGGGCGACATGCGCGCCCAGATGACGCTGGCGCTCGACAATCTTGAAGCCGTCGTGAACGCTGCCGGCATGGATCTGTCCAGCATCACGCGACTCACCGTCTACGTCACTGACATGGACGATGCTCTGAGGAACTTCGGCGTGTTCGGCGAACGGTTCGGACCGCTGGGCGCAACTCCTCCGATGACGTTGCTCGGGGTCACCCAGCTCGCCTTCCCCGGACTGATGATCGAGATCGAAGCCACCGCCACCGATTGAGACACCCGGCCCGGCGCAGCTTGCGGGCCGCGTCTCAGCGGCGCGATGCCTGTTCTGGAAGTAGTTCGAGGCGAGGTGCGTGCGACACGACGTCCGCGCCGCGTCACGGAAATCGGCTCGCCGGACTTGCTGGTCTCGGTGATCACTTCGGCCAGACGATTCCGCGCGTCGCTGAATGCGATCTCGGTCATGTACGAATTGTACATTTGCCGATCGAGCTGGGTGCCTCTCTGCTTGCGACAAGGTGTAGTTTACACAGTTGCTGTGACACTGTGAATCACAGTCAGGCTGCGCAGGCAGTCCGACGGCATGGCCCAAGTGCCGCTCGGTTGCCGATGTGCTAGCGCCGGAGGAGACACCGTGAGAAACATCACCGTCTCGGTCGACGACGAGACGCATCGGCTAGCCCGGGTGCGTGCCGCCGAGCAAGACACCTCGGTCTCGGCGCTAGTCCGCGACTTCCTGCGACGGCTGGCTAGCGGTGACGCTGCGATCGCCTCAAGCGGCAGCGAAGACGACGCTCAGGCGACAAGCCAACGGCGCGCGCGTCTCTTGGCGGTCATCGAAGACATAGAGGCAGCCGGCAGCGGGCTGCTCATGTCGGAGAATCTGCCACGCGATCAGGTCCACGACCGGCATGCGCTTTGTTGACACCAACGTGCTGCTGTATGCCGTCAGCTTCTCCGACGCAGAGCATGACAAGCGGGGGCGCGCCATAGAGGTTCTTACCCGAGATGACCTGGCGCTGTCGGTGCAGGTGATGGCAGAGTTCTATAACCAAGCGACACACCGTCGCCGCACGCGCGTGTTGTCTCCCGAACAGGCCCTTGCGTTCCTGAGCGGCATCGAAGCAGCAAAGATCCAGCCGGTTACGGTCGAGGTATTCGAGCTTGGCGTCGCCATCAGCGAACAAGTCGGGCTGTCATATTGGGACGGCGCAATCTTGGCCGCCGCGAAGCTGGCGGGTTGCGACGCGGTCTATTCCGAGGACATGAGCGCGGAGCAGGACTACGACGGCCTGCGGGTGATAAATCCGTTCGCAGGTCTCTGACACGCGGCGCCTCGTACCCAATTCCTGCGCCAAGATTGACTCTGGCTGTGCCTGCTCAGGAGCGTCACCGATGAACGACACCATCCCCAATCCGACTGGCCACAACCAGTGGTACCCGTTCGCCAACCGGCCCCTGCCGCCGGAGGTGGACGGTCAGGCGATCAACCCCGCCGCCATCCCGGTGTTCGACGCCGTGCCGCTGCCGCCCCACGCCCGCTTCGTGGTGGTGGGCGCGGGCGTGCATGGGCTGTCGAGCGCCTATCACCTGGCCATGTACCTCGAGCGCACCGGCAAGGGCTCGGGCAGCGACGTGGTGCTGATCGACAAGCAGGGTCCGGGCGCTGGTGCAACCGGGCTGGCCTGCGGCTGTGTCCGCAACATGTACATGACCGGGCCGCTGCACGCCATCCTGCGGGCCAGCGTGGAGGTCTGGGAGTCCGACCCGGTGAACCTCGGCTTCCAGCAGGTCGGCTACGTTTCGGTCGGCGAGGCCAACCAGACCGACGACTACCTCAAGCTCCAAGCGTCCCAGGCTGCGAGTGGCTACCCCTCCGACGTCTACACCGGTGCAGAAGCACGAGCCTTCCTCACCAACCTGTGGCCCGATTTCAAGACCGACAACTGCGACGTGGTGCTGCATGAGCACCGCTCGGGCTACGCCGGCACGCACCTGGCCGTGTGGGGCCTCGACCAGAAGTGCCGCCAGTGGGGTGTGCAGCGGGTGTACGGCACCACCGTGACCGGCTACCAGTTCGACAACTCGGGCTCGGTCACTGCGGTGGAGACCACCCAGGGGTCGATCTCCTGCGAGCAGGTCGTGGTGGGTGCAGGGGCGTGGACGCCGACGCACTGGGAGTGGCTCGGCGGCCCCAGCCAGCTCGACGTGCTGTACCCCGACGGGCACGTCGAATTCCAGATGGACATGTGGACCTACTGGCGGCTGCTCGA
>JAJDTF010000134.1 GCA_022827265.1 Acidimicrobiia bacterium
TGCTGTGCGGTGTTGGCGGTGCTGTCGGGCGGTTCGCCGCGGCAGCCGGAGAGCCCTTCGGCGGCGGGGGGGGGGCTGGGAGCTGACCGGGCAGGACGTGGCGCTTCTTGATCATCATCATGCCAATGCGGTGTCGTCGTGTACGAGCGTGTCTGCGAAGTGGCCGGATCGTCTGTCGGGGTGTCAGTGGTATCTGAGCGACAGCAGCGCTGGGGTGTTCGACGTAAATGTCGAGGCGGCGTGGGCGGCGACGCTGGGTGAGGGTGTGAGGGTGCTGGTGGTGGATTATCCGGTGGATTACCGGCACGAGGATCTGCGCGACAACATGGATCCGGCCGATTCGCCGGGGCTGACCGAGGCGGCCGTGGTGGGCTCCTACACGTCGCACGGCACCGCGATGGCGAGCATCATCGCGGCGCGTGACAATGCTGTCGGCTTGCGGGGCGTCGCGCCGCGGGCTTCGCTGACTTGGAGGAGCATCAACTCGGGCACCATTCACAGCGATTACACGCTTCCTGTTGCCGAGTGTGTCGAGGCGGTCAGAGCGGACGGTTCGGTGGCTGGTGCGTGGAAGCCGGATTGCGAGTCGCAGCCGCGAAGCCCGGCGCCTGCGAGGTTCTTCACGTTCGCGTTGGGTGCTCCGTCGAGGGTGACGATCGATCTACAGTCGAGCTTGGACACGTTGTTGTATGTGCGCAGCGGCCACGCGCAGCGGGGCCGGTCGGTGGCCGTTGACGACGACAGCGGTCCCGGTTTGAACGCGCGGGTCAGCCGTGTGTTCCCTGCGGGGGTGTACACGATCGAGGCGACGACCTATCGCGCGACGGCGGGGCCGATCACGCTGACCGTGGACGGCATCGGGGCGCAGGCCGCGGTGCAGCCTAAGCCCGAGGTCAGCATCACAGCCGGCAGCGGCATCACTGAGGGCGGCGACGCGGCGTTCACGGTGTCTGCTGATCCCGCGCCGACGTCGCCGCTGACAGTCGACGTGACCGTGGCCGCGGCGGGCGACTTCGGTGTGTCGCCGGGCTCGCACACCGTCGCGGTGCCCACCTCGGGCACAGCCACGCTGACGGTGGCCACGACCAACGACAGCACTGACGAGGCCGACGGGTCGGTCACCGCGACCGTCGGTGCTGGCAGCGGCTACACGGTCTCCGCGACAGCGGGAGCAGCGTCGGTGGCGGTGGCCGATGACGACGGCCCGGTCCCGCCGCCGACGGTGTGCGTGCCGAGTCTGCTGTCTGATGCGGTGACGGTGTCTGAGGTGACCGGTTGGCGCGACCAGTACTCCCACGCCGCGCACCAGCAGCGCTGGGACCGGGTGCTGGCCGCGCTGGGCGTGGACAACGGCGCGCAGGCGATGACCGTCGCCGACGCGCAGACCGTCAGGCGCAGTTCGACAACGCCCGCTGGGACCGCACCGTGCGCACGCTGGAGGCCATGGCGCAATGCGACAGCAACCCGCCGCCGCCGGCTGATCCCGAGGTCAGCATCGCAGCAGGCGGCGGGGTCACCGAGGGCGGCGACGCGACTTTCACTATCACCGCGGACCCCGCGCCGACGGCGGCATTGACTGTGGAGGTGACGGTTTCGCAGTCGGGCGACTTCGGCGTCACGACAGGGTCGCAGTTGGTGACGGTCCCCATCTCGGGCAGCGTCACGCTCACCGTCGCCACCGTGAACGACAGCACTGACGAGCCAAACGGATCGGTGACTGTCACGGTCGACGTCGGCAGCGGCTACACGGTGTCCCAGTCGGCGGGCACCGCGACTGTCGCGGTCGACGACGAAGATCCGGCGCCTGTGGTGTCCAAGCCGTCGATCTCGGTCGGCGACGCGACAGCAGGCGAGGGCGACGGCTTTGTCAGCTTCACCGTGGAGATGAGCGGAGCGGCTGGCGGGCCGGTGACGGTGTACTACAGCGTGTTCGGCGGCACCGCGGCGGCCTATGGCGATTACCTGCCTGAGTGGGGCCAAGTCACCTTCGCGACAGGAGACACCTCCCAGACAGTGCAGATCCCGCTGATCGACGACAGCGCCCGCGGCGAGGGAGCCGAGACGTTCTGGCTGCGGTTGCGCCTGTTCGACACCGCCTATGCCACCATGGAAGACGGCCTCGCGCAGGGCACCATCACCGACAACGACTGACAGGCGAGCCGGGTCAGTAGATGCCCGGAACGATGCGGCACGGGACCCGCTGGCGGTACTCGGCCCATTTTGGCGGGGCCGTACTTCTGCGCGCAGCGCTTGTCGTCGTCCATCTGCCTGTAGCAGCGCCTACTGGTGCGTGTCGGGCTGCGGGTTGTTTGGGCGGTGTGGTGTGCGATCATTTCGCGCGAAGTCAGACGCAATACATAGAGTGTGTGGGGTGGATGTTCGGGTGTTGATGCGGCGGTGGTTGGCGGGTCTGGTTGTTGCTTCGGTTGCGGCGGTGGTTGTCGTGGTGCCTGTGGACTTTGTGGATGCGTCGTCGTTGCCGTCGGTTCAGGCGTCGGTCTTGCCTGATGCGGCTGCGGGCAAGGTTCCTTGTCCGGTTGCTGCGGAGGGCAGGCTGCGGTCTGATGCCGGGTGCGATTTGGTGGTTCGGTTGGTCAACAACGGTTCGGCTGTTTCGACGTTCGCGATTAGCCAGAGCGGTGCTGCGGGTGCGCTCGATGAGAGCGTGTTCAGTCCGCTGTTGCCGGGGAAGAGCAGGTTGGGGGAGTGTCCGTGTGAGGTGACGGTTGCCGCGAACTCGCAGGCGACCTACGGGCTGCGGGTTGAGGTGAACGATGTGACGCCGGGCTGGTACACGAGCCGTATCCGCGTGCATCGGCTGCACACCGGCGGGCGGCTGTTGGCCAGTTTCCAGCTCAAGATCGACGAGGTCGGTGCGGACTGGGACGTGGCGGTGTCGCGGGGCTCGGTGTCTGTGGCCGAGGCCGACGATCCCGGCACTGCTGGGGAGTGGGAGCATCGGG
Organism: Acidimicrobiia bacterium; assembly: GCA_022827265.1. Classification (GTDB taxonomy): domain Bacteria; phylum Actinomycetota; class Acidimicrobiia; order Acidimicrobiales; family Poriferisodalaceae; genus Poriferisodalis. Next base: position 2,964 of record JAJDTF010000134.1, read on the forward strand.
CGGCTTATTCGGTGAGGCTGACCGAGGAGCCCGCCGGTGATGTCACCGTCACTCCGGTGAGCGCGGACGCATCGGTCGCTGCGGTGTCGGGGGCATTGACGTTCACGGCTGCGGACTGGCAGACGCCCCAGACGGTGACGGTGACTGCGGTTGATGACGACATTGACAATGTCGGGGATCGTCATGCGAGCGTCCGGCACGATGTCAGCGGCGTCGGCTCTGGTGATGTGATGGTGGACGATGTGGCGGTGGTGGTCGCCGACGACGACACCCGCGGCGTGAGCGTGTCGGCAGGCTCGCTGACGCTCGACGAAGCCGACGATCCCGGCACCGGCGGGGTTCTGGAACACCAAGGCGCCTACACAGTGCAGCTGGACAGCGAGCCTGTCGGCGGCGATGTCACTGTCGGTCTGGCCAGCGGCGACACGTCGGTCGCCACAGTCACCCCGGCGACGCTGACGTTCACTTCCGCAGACTGGAGCACCGCACAGACGGTGACGGTCGCCGCGGTCGACGACAACACGGACACTGCCAGCGGACGTCAGACCAGCATCTCCCACACCGTCGCCAGCGCTGGGGACTATGCAGGTATGACCACGACCGATGTGTCGGTCACGGTCAACTCGCTGCCCATTGACCCATGCCCTGCCGCCGCCGGCGGCGATTATGACGTCGACGACGACGGCCTGATCGAGATCTGCAACCTGGCACAGCTCAACGCGGTCCGCTGGGACCTCGACGGCGACGGCGCCGCCGACGTGTACCCGCCGGACAAGCACGGATTCACCGGCCACGACCCCCACGGCGCCGCCAAGCTCGCCGCCGCGTTCCCCAACGCCGCTGTCGCCATGGGCTGCCCGACCGACGGCTGCACAGGATATGAAATCAGCGCCGACTTGGACTTCGACACCATCGCCAACGGCCAAGCCGACCCCGGCGACGCCTACTGGAACAACGGACTCGGCTGGCATCCCCTCATCGGCGGAGAGAGGCTCAACTCGGCGAGAGCGCTGTATCCTTTGAGGGACACCGTTCTTGTCGATGGAACCAGCGTGTGCTGCGGCGACCGTCCTCACCCGCGCGCTCGGATGTTCACAGCAGAGTTTGAAGGCAACGGGCGCACCATCGCCAACCTGTACATCAACGACGACCTAGGTTACGTCGGGTTGTTCGGCATTATCGGTCCCGGCGCACACGTTCGCAACTTCGGGCTGACCGCACCTAACGCGGACAGCGGGGTGATCGGACGCTGGCATGTGGGAGCGCTGGCCGGCGATATCGAGCGTGGCCGGGTCAACGGCGTCTATTCCGACCTCGACGTGTCGGGGGAGTACCAGGTCGGTGGGCTGGCCGGCTCCATCTGGAACTACGGGTCCATGATCGAAAGCTATGCCACCGGCGACGTCACCGGCAGAAGAATCGTTGGCGGCTTGCTGGGAATGGCCCATCGGTCCGGTGTCTCCGCCGTTTACGCCACCGGAGACGTGAAGGTCACGGTCGAAGTAGTTGGCGGCCTGGTCGGTTATGGCAGGTCTGGACATATACAGGCGGCATACGCCACCGGCTCAGTCACCGTCGGACCTAAATTCTACCCGCTTCAGCGCATCGGGGGATTGGTCGGCGAGTCTGCACACTCATGGACCGAGTCGTGGATGCGAGCGAACTATGCCACCGGACGCGTTACCACTCCGAACGCTGAGATCAGGGCCGGCGGGTTGACCGGGGCTTGCAGAGGGAGCGAGAGAGAACGCAGCGAAGGCACCAACTACTGGGACGTGGAAGCCGTCGGCATGGTTCACAGCCCGGGCTGCGGTTTGGGCTTCACCACTGCCCAATTGCAGGCGCCCACCGGTTACACGGGCATCTACGAGGATTGGAACGTGGATGTGGGCAGCTATCACGGGAGCTTTGACGGTCCGGGTGATGACCCGTGGGACTTCGGCACCTCCACCCAGTATCCGGTGCTGAAGTACTGCGCCGAGAAGCCGGGCATCGAGACCCCCGACGGGCAGCCGTACTGCCCGCTGCAGCCCGACAGTCAGCGTGCCCCTTCGAGCGGCCAGGTCGGGACTGTCTCCAATCCTGTGGTGAACGTGGCTGCGGCCACTCACATCCGCGAAGGCCAGACTGCTGCTTTCGTCATCGCAGGCAATCCGAATCCGTCTGCTGACCTGCCGGTGAACATCTCCGTCACTGCCAGCGGCGACTACGGCGTCACCGCCGAGACTACAACCGTGACCGTCCCTGCCGGCGGCAGCTACACCCTGAGCGTCGCCACGGCCGATGACGACGTGGACGAGGACGACGGCACGGTGACCGTGACGGTCGACGCAGGCTCGGGCTACACGGTCTCGGCAACGTCCGGCGCGGCCAGCGTCACAGTCGAGGACGACGATGTGCCCGAGATCAGCATCGCAGCCGTGGATGCCGATATCGACGAGGGCGGTGTTGCGGTGTTCGCGTTGACAGCTGTTCCGGTGCCGGCCTCGCCGTTGTCTGTGGCTGTGTCAGTGGCCCATTCCGGCGAATTCGGTGTCTCGACGGGTTCGCGTCAGGTGACGGTCGGCACATCGGGGACTGCCACGCTGTCGGTGTCGACGTCGGGCGATTCGGTCGATGAGGTGAACGGGTCGGTGACTGCGATGGTCCGCAGCGGTCCGGGGTATTCGGTGTCGTCGGCGGCGCGTTCGGCATCTGTGGCAATCCAGGACGACGATCACGATGATTCGTGTGTGGTGGCGTTGTGGGGTGACGGCAGCGTCAGCGGGAGGTGGGCCCATAGCCGTGCGGGCTGGTTCATCGTCCCGTCCCAAGGTGATGACAGCTTCAGCGCGTGGTGGGCCGCTAGCTGCAGTTCGGCGGCGCGTGCTGGCCGGTTTGCTCGGTTCTATACATTCTCGCTGGACAGCTCGAGCCAGGTGACGATCGATCTGGAGTCGCCTCATGGCCATGACACGTATCTGTACTTGCGCGCCGGATTGGGCCAGAGGTCGGGTGCTGTGCTGGCCTCTGATGATGACGGCGGCGACAGGTACAACTCGAGGATCCGCCACCAGCTTGCGGCAGGCGATTACACCATCGAGGCGACGACGCACCGCGCGCGGGTAGCGGCGCCATTCACGCTGACGGTCGCCGGCATTCCGAAGCAGACGGCGGTGCAGCCCAAGCCCGAGATAAGCGTAACGACGGGCGGCGGCATCGACGAGGGCGACAACGCGGCATTCACTGTCACCGCCGACCCGGCGCCGACAGCGGCGCTGGACGTGACCGTTGCCATTACTGCATCGGGCGATTTCGGCGTGACACCGGGCTCGCATACGGTCACGGTCCCGACGACTGGGACCGCCACGCTGACGGTCGCGACGACCAACGACTCGGCCGACGAGGCTGACGGGTCGGTCACTGCGGCGATCGACGCCGCTGCGGGTTACACGGTGTCGGCGACTGCGGGCACGGCTGTGGTTGCGGTGCGGGACGACGATGCGCCGCCGTCAACGGTGTGTGTGCCGAGTCTGCCGTCGGATGCGGTGACAGTGTCTGAGGTCACCGGCTGGCGTAATGAGTATTCCCATGCTGACCATCAGCAGCGGTGGAGCCGGGTGCTGGCTGCTTTGGGGGTGGACAACGGCGAGGAGGAGATGACCGTCGCCGATGCTCAGGCTGTCAAGGCGCAGTTCGACAACGCCCGCTGGGATCGCACTGTTCGCACGCTCCAAGCTCGGGTGCGGTGCGACAGCGCGACGGATGCGGTCGAACCGGAGATCAGCATCACGGCAGGCGCTGACATTGACGAGGGCGGCGATGCGACCTTCGCCGTGACTGCTGACCCGGTGCCGCCAGCGGCGTTGGATGTGACTGTGGCGGTCGCGGCGGCGGGCGATTTTGGTGTATCGCCGGGTTCGCGTACTGTCACGATCCCGACATCAGGCACTGCCACCCTCACGGTCGTCACCGCGAACGACACCGCAGACGAGGCCGACGGGTCGGTGACCGCGACCGTTGACACTGGCAGCGGTTACACGGTCTCATCCACGGCGGGCACAGCCACGGTCGCGGTCGCTGATGATGATGCAACGGTGTCGGTCTGTGTGCCGAGTCTGCCGTCGGATGCGATAACGGTGTCCGAGGTGGAGGGCTGGCGTGATGAGTATTCCCATGCTGACCATCAGCAGCGCTGGGACCGGGTGCTGGCTGCGCTGGGCGTGGACAACGGCGAGACGGCGATGACTGTCGCCGACGCGCAAACCGTCAAGGCGCAGTTCGACAATGCCCGCTGGGACCGCACCATGCGCACGCTGGAGGCCATGGGCCAATGCGACACCGACCCGCCCCCGCCTGCGGCCGATCCTGAGGTCAGCATCTCAGCCGGCGGCGGGATCACCGAGGGCGGCGACGGCGTCTTCACGATCTCGGCGGACCCGGCGCCGTCGGCGGCTTTGGAGGTGACCGTGACCATTTCGCAGTCGGGCGACTTCGGCGTGTCGCTAGGGTCGCGGACGGTGACGGTGCCGACGTCTGGCAGCGTCACGCTCACGGTGGCCACCGTCAATGACAGTGCTGATGAGGCCGACGGGTCAGTCACCGCAACTCTCAGTGCTGGCAGTGGCTACGCCGTGTCCCAGTCAGCGGGCACAGCCACGGTGTCGGTCGCTGACGACGACGACCCCAGACCCCCGCCCCCGCCTCCTGCCGTTCCTGAGGTCAGCATCTCAGCCGGCGGCGGCATCACCGAGGGCGGCGACGCCGTCTTCACGATCTCCGCGGACCCGGTGCCGACGTCGCCGCTGACAGTTGACCTGACCGTGGCTCAGGTCGGCGATTTCGGCGTCACAGCCGGCTTGCAGTCGGTCAGGATCCCGACATCGGGCAGCGTCACCCTGTCGCTGGCGACGGCTAACGACAGCACAGACGAGGCCGACGGGTCGGTGACGGTGACTGTGGGCTCGGGCAGCGGCTACACAGTCTCGACTTCCAGCGGGTCGGCATCTGTCGCGATCTCCGATGACGACGACGCGCCGCCGCCTGTGGCCGATCCCGGGTTCGCGGTCCATGACGCTTCCGGTGCCGAGGGCGGCACGCTGCGGGCCCGCGTCACGCTCAGCGGCGCTGCGCGCACCGACCGGGTGGAGGTGTACTGGATGGCGTTCCGCGGCAGCGGCGGCCGGGCCGCCACACCCGGCGCCGACTACAGCACCCGAGCGCGCGGCTGGCTCGCGTTCGATCCCGACGACACCGAGAAATGGGTCCAGATACCGCTCCCCGAAGACGACCGCCAAGAACCCCAAGAGCACTTCCTCGTCAGACTCCTGCGGGTCTCGCCCTACCGCACCGGGCCTCCCATCGCCGACGGCCAAGCCACCATGACCATCACCGACAACGACTGACAGGCAAGCCGGGTCAGTAGATGCCGGGAACGATGCGGTAGGGGACCAGCTCGCGGTACTCCGCCCATTTCTCGGGGCCGTACTTCTGCGCGCAGCGCTTGTCGTCGTCCATCTGGCGGTAGCTGAACAGCGCGAAGACATAGATCAGGTAGAGCCACGCCCACAGGTTGCCGAAGTGTCCCCACGCCACGGCGAGGCCCAGCCCGTAGAACACTTCGCCCATGTAGTTGGGATGGCGGGATGCGCCCCAGAAGCCGCTGCACAGAATCATGCGTTCGCCGGCCTCGATGATCTCGGGCTTGATGCCCAGAAAGGTGCGCTCAGGCCAGCGCTTGAACGTGTACTTCTGCATGTTGGCGCCACGGCTGATGCACCAACCTGCCAGGTACAGCGCCGGTGCGCCGATCAGCCAGAGCGCCCGCCAGCCCCCTGCGTGGCCAGGATCGGGATGGGCTGCCATGCCCCACATCGGGATGATGAACATCCAGCCGTAGACGAACAGGCCGCCCCAGAACATCTTGAACCCGAGGCGCTCGTAGATGATGTCGAACGTGTAGAGCTGCACCCGCTCGAAGACGAAGTAGTCGAACACGTAGAAGGTGAAGAACGCTGCGAAGAGGTACGCGCCCGGATTGGGGTTCTCGACGTTGTCGTAGTGCCAGACCGCGCCGGAGAAGGAATTCAGCGACAGCATCGTGCCGCCGACGACGTAGAAGTACATCTTGAGGTCGATGCGGTTATTGAAGAACTGCATCTCCTGGGCGCGGCCGAACCAGCACGCCAGGAACTTGTTCTTGACGTCGCCCTCGGGCTGGCTGAACACGGCGATCAACGTCATGATCACGGCCAGCACGGTGCCGCCCGCCACGGCGTACAGCGATGAGCGATAGAACCAGTCGCGCGGCATGCCCGTGAGTTCAAACCACCAGATCGCATGGGCCACCACGAACACCAGCAGCCCGTTGAGACGGTAGCTGCGGGGCTGGCCCGTCTCGGCGTCGATGACGTAGCCGGGGACGCGCTTTCCGGGAATGACCATCTGCAAAACGAAGAATGCGGCCATCACGAACAGCGGCGTGAGAAATGCCAGCACCGCCTCGCCCGCAGTGAGTTCGGTCAGGTGCCCGATGCCGAGCCATTCGAACATGGGCGGCCTCCTCTCCGGTGTCGCCGCTGCCAGCCGGCGCTAGAAGACGCCGGGAAGGATCCGGTACGGAACCCGGGCCTGGTATTCGGCCCACTTCTCGGGGCCGTACTTCTCGGCGCAGACCTTGTCGTCCTCGAACTGGCGGGGCACGAAGAAGATCACGATCATGATCACGTAGCTCCAGGCCCACAGGTTGGTGAAGTGGCCGAACGCCAGGGCGTTGGACAGCCCGTACAGGGCCTCGCCGAAGTAGCCGAAGTGCCTGGCCTTTCCCCAGAACCCGCTGCAGAGGATCTTGCGGTCGCCGGCCACGATGACCTCCGGCTTGATGCCGAGAAAGGAACGGTCGGGCCAGCGCTTGAACGTGTACTTCTGCAGGTTGGAGCCGCGGGAGATCACCCAGCCGGCCACGAACAGCACAGCGCTGCCGATCAGCCAGAAGTACATCGGTCCGCCCGAGAAGCCTGGATCGGGGTGCTTCGCCAAGCCCCACAGCGGCAGCACGAACATCCAGCCCCACACGAACGGCCCGCCCCAGACGAGCTTGAACCCGACGTTCTCGTGGATGAGGTCGTAGGTGTAGAGCTGCACCCGCTCCCACACGAAGTAGTCGAAGACGTAGAACGAGTTGATGATGACGTACAGGACCAAGCCGGGGTTGACGTCGTCGACGAAGTCGGCGTGCCAGGCCAGCGCGGACCAGGCGTTGAGCGAGAGCATCGTGCCGCCCACGATGTAGAAGTACATCTTGAGGTCGAAGCGGTTGTTGAAGAACTGCAGCTCCTGCGCACGTCCGAACCACCACGCCAGGAACGGGTTCTTCTGCTCGCCGGGGGGCTGGGAGAACACCACGATGGTGTTGGCGATGACGGCAGTGATCACGCCGCCGGCTATGGCGTACATGGTCGACCGGTAGAACCAGTCCCGCGGCAGCCCGAACAGCTCGAAGGCCCACACGATGTGCGCCAGCGCGAACACCAAGATGCCGTTGAGCCGGTAGCTGCGGGGCTCGCCGGTCTCGCGGTTGACGGCGTAGCCCGTCACGCGCCGGGCGGGCAGGATCATGTGCGCCGTGAAAGCGAAGGCGCAGACGAACAGCGGCGTGAGAAACCCCAGCACCGCCTCGCCGGCAGTCAATTCGAACAGATGGCCGATGCCGAGCCAGTCGATCATGATCTGCATCCCTTCTCAGGCATGAATGCGCTGACCGTCAGTATTGCCGCAGCAATCGCGCTGGGGAAGGACTCGCCGCACGGCAGGACGACGTCGGCGCTCGAAAGTTGCTGGCGTCGCGGCGGGGGCGCTGCGTTACGGTTCGTGCCAGCCGGCTGGCGGCGTGTCCTCCGGCGACGTACAGGAAGGTGCGTGAGCCGATGAAGCTCGACAGCGGCCATCGATTTCCCGAACTCACTCTGGCCGACCTCTCCGATCAGCAGGTCACGATCCCCTCCGTCTTCGACGACGGCTGGGGCGTGGTGCTGGTGTACCGGGGCCACTGGTGACCGTACTGCCGTCAACAGTTGGTTGACTTCGACGGCGCCGGCCCGCTGCTCAAGACGCTCGGCGCCAGCGTCGTGGCCCTCTCCGTGGACGACAAGGAGACCACGCAGCGCCTCTCCGACGGCTTGCAGCTGCGCACGGTGAAGATGCTGCACAGCGCGGACATGGCCGAGGTGTCGTCGCTCACTGGGGCGTACACCGAAGAGGCACGAGGCATCCTGCACGCCACCGGGTTCATCCTGGCGCCGGGCGGCAAGGTCGCCCAAGCGTGCTATTCGACGGGGCCCATCGGGCGTTTCACTGCGCTCGACACGATGCGCATCATCCGTTTCGTCCAGCAGATGCGGGCGCGGCAGGGCTAGCCAGCCGCTGCTTGCTGCTGGGCGGTTACCCGCCACGTGTTGGTTGCTGGGCGGTCAACCACCCACGATGAACCGCTGGTGCGTGCCTTCGGAGATGAGCGTGTCGCCGTGGGTGACCTTGATGTCGAAGACCAGGCGGCGGCGGTCGACTTCGCTGATCTCGCCCGACACCAGGACGTCCTCGCCCGAGGACACAGCGGCTTGGTGGCTGACGCAGATGTGAATGCCCACGGTGGTCTGGTTCTCCTCGAGGTGCGGCTGCACGCCGAACAGGCACGTGCCCTCGATGAGACGGACCATGTCCGGGGTGGACAGCACCTTGTTGGGCAGGTGCGGTGGGGACATCTCGTCGGTGACCCGGTGCGTCTCGCTGGTGGTGAATCCGACTTCGATGGCTCCGCTCATGGCGGCAGACCCTAGAGGTTCGCGCTCGGGATTGACCGCGGAGGGCTCCCCGCTAGGTTGCGGCTATGGCTGAGCTGCACCCGCATTGCGTGCCCCTCGCCCCGCTGCTGGGAACCTGGCAGGGCGGGGGCACGGGCCAGTACCCGACCATCGACGAATTCACCTACACCGAGGAGCTGACCTTCGGCCATGTGGGCAAACCCTTCGTCTCGATGATCCAGCGCACGCGCAACGCGGTCACCGGCGAGCCGCTGCACTCTGAGGCGGGCTACCTGCGGGCCGTGGGAGACAGCCAGATCGAGCTCACCCTCGCACAGCCGTCCGGTGTCACCGAGATCTGTCTCGGACGGGTGCGCACCACATCGGACGGCTTGGCGATCGAGCTGGCAAGCGAGCACGTGGGCCTCACCCCGACCGCCAAGGAAGTCACCCTGGTGCGGCGGGAGCTGAGCATCGTGGGTGCGGGCAGCGCCGACGATCCGACGCTGATCTCCGAGCTCTGGATGGCCGCCGTGGGTCACCCAGAGCTCCTGCACCACCTGCGCGGCGAGCTCACCAAACAGGCCTGACTCAGCCCCACCAGCCGGCACGCAGAGAAGTCGCGTCGACGCAGCGGTTGTGGCACACCCGACCCGCTCCGGCGCAACGTCCTACGCTGGCCCTTGGGTCAGAGGGGGAGCGATGTCACAGACGACGCAGGCGAGCGGATCGAACGGGGCGAGTGCAGCGAACGGAGCGGGTGGGTCTGACTACGGCGCACCGACGGCTGCGGGCCGCCCCGATGTGGACGACGAGACGCTGGCCGCAGCGGTGGCCGTGGCGAACATCCCGACGCTGCTGATGGTGCTGGTGCAGATGACCGGCGAGCTGCACTGGCTCGACGATCCGTACCGGCCCAAGCGCCAGCCGGGGCTCGGCGACAACGACTCCGGCGGTCTGGCGCCCGAGCATCAGCGCGAGGTGCGCGAGGCGGCGCTCGAAGCCATTGCCGCATGGCGGGACGGCCGCCCGATGGCGATCGGCGAGCCCGACGACGCATTGATCGTGCGCATGCTCAGCACGTCGATGGGCGAGCATGTGCCCGACGAATACGGCGCCTTCACCGCCGCGCAGCTCGGCCTGGCCAAGTTCTTGGATCACGACCCGATCGAGGTGCCGCCTGGCTTTAAGGTGCTGGTGATCGGCGCCGGGGCATCGGGGCTGTGCGCTGCCATCAACCTGCAGCAGGCCGGTGTGCCCTACGAGGTGGTCGAGCGCAACAGCACGGTCGGCGGGGTGTGGTGGGAGAACCGCTACCCGGGCGCGGGTGTTGACACGCCGAACCACCTGTACTCGTACTCGTTCGCTCCGCACGACTGGAAGATGTATTTCTGCCTGCGCGACGAGCTGCACGGCTATCTCGAGAAGGTGGCCGACGACTTCGACGTGCGCGACAGCATCCGCTTCAACACCTCGGTGGAGCGCGTGAGCTACGACGCCGAGCGGCAGGTCTGGCGGGCCGAGGTGCGTCACGTGGCCGACAACGAAGGCCGCTGGGAGACCGGTCGGCTCGGCCTCAGCGCCACGCCCGACGAAACGGGTCTGCGGCGTCGCGACAACGGCGCAGCGACCGCGCCCGGTTCCAACGGCGACGCTCAGGGCGTCGACGGCGCCGCCGAGATCATCGAGGCGAACGTCATCATCAGCGCCGCGGGCATCTTCAACCCGCCGATCCGCCCGAATATCGACGGCCTCGAGTCCTGGAGCGGCGAGACGTGGCATACCGCCCGCTGGCCCGCCGATGCCGACGTCGCCGGCAAGCGCGTGGCGATCGTGGGCAATGGTGCGAGCTGCATGCAGACAGCCCCCGAGATCCAGCACGACGTGGAATCGCTGACGGTCTATCAGCGGTCCAACCATTGGGCCGCGCCGTTCGAGCAGTTCCGCAAGCCGGTTCCCGACGCCATGCGGACCCTGTTCGAGGCGGTGCCGCTGTACCGGGCCTGGTACCGGGTGAGGCTGGGCTGGACCTTCAACGACCGCATCCACACGGCGCTGCAGAAGGACCCCGACTGGGGGCATCCCGAACGATCGCTCAACGCTCAGAACGACGCCCACCGGGCCTACTTCACCCGCTACGTGATCGACGAGCTGGGCGACCGGGCCGACGAGCTGCTCGAGCGGGTGCTGCCCACGTACCCGCCGTTCGGCAAGCGCATGCTGATGGACAACGGCTGGTACCGGATGCTGCGCAATCCGAATGTGGAGCTGGTGGACGATTCGATTGCCGAGATCTCAGGCCAGACCATTCGCACCGCGGACGGCACCGAGCGCGAAGCCGACGTGCTGGTGCTGGCCACCGGCTTCGACGTGCTGCGGTTCATCACCACCTACGAAGCGACTGGCCGCTCGGGTCGCAGCCTGCGCGAATCGTGGGGCGACGACGACGCCAGCGCCTACCTGGGCACGGTCACGCCCGACTTCCCCAACTTCTTCACGCTGTACGGTCCCAACCTGCAGCCCGGCCATGGCGGCAGCCTGATCTTCGTGGTGGAGATGCAGGTGCGCTACGTCATGGACATGATCGCCAAGATGTGCGCCGAAGGGCTCGGTTCGGTGGAAGTGCGGCGAGATGTCCACGACGAGTATCGCGACCGCGTCGACGATGCCCACGAGAACATGGTGTGGATGCATCCCGGCATGACCAGCTACTACCGCAACGAGGCCGGCCGTATCGTGGTCAACTCGCCATGGCGCAATGTCGACTACTTCGCCATGACCTCCGAAGCCAACCTCGACGACTACGTCTGCGAGCCCCGAGCAGCCGACCGGGAACTCATCGCCGACTGAGTGAGATCAACTGAAATTCAACCGTGTCGCGCCTGAGCGCATGGCTAGGTTCAGCAGTCGGGCGGGGCCGCCGTTGCACAGAAAATCGTCCACTCTGCCCGGCGGCCCTGCCCACTGACTGAGACCGTAACAGCTTGGAGCACAGCGGCTACCGAAATTCAGGCGATTGGGTTCTTGCTGCGGATTTCAGACTGCCAGTTCGGCGGCGATGGCTTCGAGCGCAGTGTCGACGTCGGCCTCGCTGATGTCGAGATGCAGCACCATGCGGGAGCGGCCGAATCGCCAGTCGGCCAGCACGCCCCGGCCTTCGAGACGCTTGGACAGCGTCGGGTCATTCTGATCGAGCTGTGAGAACACCATGTTGGTGTTGCAGCCGGTGACGGTGATGCCGTCGATGGCTGCGAGCCCGGTTGCGAGCCGCTGCGCATTGACGTGATCGTCGGCCAGCCGGTCGATGTGGTGCTGCAGGGCATGCAGCCCGCCCGCAGCGATGATGCCGGCCTGACGCATCCCGCCGCCGAGCACCTTGCGCCAGCGACGGGCCCGGCCCACGAGTTCATCGGTGCCGCACAGCACAGAGCCCACGGGAGCGCCCAGGCCCTTGGACAGGCACACCGAGACGGTGTCGAACGGTTCGGCCACCTCGGCAGGGGACAGTCCCAGCGACACCGCTGCGTTCCACAGCCGGGCACCGTCGAGGTGCAGTCCGAGGCCGTGACGGTCGGCGAACTCGCGGGCTGCCTGATGCTGGGCCGGCGTGAGCACCATGCCGTCGATGGTGTTCTCCAGGCAGAGCAGCTTGGTGCGGGCGAAATGGCTGTTGTCGGGCTTCACGGCTGCTTCGGCCGCTTCGAGATCCAGCATTCCCGCCTCGTCGGTCGGCACCGGCTGGGGCTGGATGCTGCCCAGCACCGCCGCGCCTCCGCCCTCGTACATGTAGGTGTGGGCGTGGTGGCCCACGATGTACTCGTCGCCCCGCTCGCAATGCGCCAGCAGGCCGCACAGGTTCGACTGGGTGCCGCTCGGCACGTACAGCGCGGCAGCCTTGCCAAGCAGTTCGGCGGTGCAGCGCTCGAGCTCGTTCACCGTGGGATCGTCGCCCCAGACGTCGTCGCCGACGTCGGCGGCTGCCATGGCCGCCCGCATTTCGGGCGTCGGCTTGGATACGGTGTCGGAGCGCAGGTCGATCACGGCAGCAAGCCTGCCATGCGGCTCGCGCCGTGCAACGAGCGGACCCGGATCGGGCCGATCAGGTGAGTCCGATCAGGCCCATGAGCACGTTTAGCCGTGTCGGTCGGGTGATCCGGGCGGCTCAGCCCTTGCCGTTGCGCAGCAGCTTGCCTGGCAGCGGGCCGTGCGGATCTACCGCATCGGCACCGTCGCGCCGGATGATCGTGCCGTTCACCACCACGGCGTCGATGCCCTTCGCGTCGGAGATCAGCCGGTCGGCACCGGCGGGCAGGTCGTAGACCCGGCGCTTGCCCAGGTGGCCGATCTCGTCGGCGTCGAACACCACCACATCGGCGGGCTTGCCTTCGGCGAGCGTGCCCCTGTCGGCGATGCCGAACACCTCGGCAGGACGCTGGGTCAGCATGTGGATGGCGGTCTCGAGGTCGAAGCTCTGGCGGCCCCGCACGAAGGTCTGCAGGAACTCCGTCGAGTACTTGGCGTCGCAGAGCTGGCTGGCGTGCGCCCCGGCATCGGACAGCCCGATCACCGTCGTGGGGTCGTGCAGCAGCTCGTCGATGTCATCGGGGTCGTGGTTGATCACGTCCTGGGTGATGCGCATCTCCAGGTCGGCTTCGAGGGCCACGTCGAGCACCCAGTCGACCGGATCCTGACCGGCCTCGTCCGCCAGTACCTGGATGTTGCCGCCCTCGAGTTCGGGGTTGTGCGGCAGGTAGCTGATCTCTGTGCGCGCCCAGCGGTCACCGATCTTGCCGCCGTTGCCGGCCTTCTCCTTGAATTCGGCCCGCCAATCGGCATCGGCGTAGTACCGCTTGCGGCCTTCCAGATCGCTCTGGGATACCGGCGTGAAGCACCGCAGCGCTTCGTAGATGAACGGCGCCTTCCAGCTCATCTCGAACTGGATCGGCTGCACCGCAACCTGCGGGAACACCGGCAGACCACGGTCGGCGATCTCGCGGGCACGCTCCAGATCCGCCCGATGGCTGCCCGGGCCCCGGGCTGAGCCCAGCAGCGCCGTCCAGCTCACATGCGCTCCCGTGGTCTCGGCGATCCGAGCGAACTCGTCGTGGTTCAGCCCCCGCCCCACCGTTGCCTGCATCACGCCGCCCACGTCGCCCAGCGCCTGGGCGATCTCGACGATCTCGTCGGTTGTCGCAGCGCGGCTCGGCACCGGCCGTCCCTCGTAGCCGACGTGGGTCGACGCCTTGGAGGTGGCAAACCCCAGCGCGCCGGCCCGCAGCGCCTCGGCCACCAGATCCCGCTGGGCGGCGATCTCTTCGGGAGTGCCTTCACGCTCGGTCGCTTCGGTGCCCATGACGTACATGCGCGCGGCGGTATGACCGATGAGCGCAGCCATGTTCACCGCTGCGCCGTTCGATTCGAGCGCATCGAGGTACTCGGGGAAGGTCTCGAAGCCCCAGTCGCCGAGGCCGGCTCGCAGCGCATCGACGCTCATGCCCTCCACGTTCTCGAGCGTGCGCATGATGAGATCACGGTGCTCGGGCCGGGTGGGGGCCACCGAGAAGCCGCAGTTGCCCATCACGATGGTGGTGACGCCGTGCCAGGGCGAGCAGCTCACCAGCCGGTCCCACATGATCTGCGCGTCGTAGTGGGTGTGGATGTCGACGAATCCTGGGCACACGATGCGACCGGTGGCGTCAACGGTCTCGGCGGCGTCCGCAGGCGCCGAACCGAGCGCCACCACCTTGCCGTCGGAGATGCCCACATCGCCGACGTAGCGGGGCGCTCCCGTCCCGTCGATGATCGTGCCGCCTGTGATCTTCAGGTCATACGCCATGTCGCCATCCCCATGTTCGCTGCGCACGCGCGCAGTGCTCTCGGGCCGGTCAGCCCGAGGCTGTGGCATTCACGCTAGCCGCGCGCATCCGGCCGGTCGCTGAGAACAGCACGCACCGGTCGGGATGAATCGCTGCCTAGGGTGCAGCCATGACGACTGCGGAGATGCCGGACGAGCTGGTCAACCGGGTGACGTGGAAGATCCCCAATGCGTTGGCGCTCGTGGGGTCACGATCCGGCGACGAGCGCAATGCGATGACCACGAGCTGGATCACGCAGCTCTCGATGGAGCCGGTGATCATCGGCATCGGCGTGGAGAACACGGCGGTCACTCACCGGCTGATCACCGACGGCGGATCGTTCTCGGTGAACCTCTGGGACGCTGAGAACACCCGGCCGTTCGTGAAGTTCTCCAAGCCGGCGGCCTACGAGGCCGCGGCCGGAGGGGATGGCCCGGCGACCGGCACGCTGAATGGCTGGGCGGTGTACGAAGCTGCCACCGGAGCGCCGGTGTTCGTCGATGCCGCTGCCTGGATGGACTGCGAGGTGCGGCACAGCGTGAACTTGGGCACACACACGCTGTTCATGGGCGAGCTCGTGGCGGCGGGCATCAATGACGACGACGTACGGCTCGCCTCGATGTCGGACACTCGCATGAAATACGGCGGCGTCAAGCGCCACTGACGGCGCCGCTGCCGGGCGAATTCCGGCCGAAATCGACGCCCGTGGGCGGCTTCAGACCCGCTCGGCTACCATGATGTGTCGCCCCTCTCGGGGCCTGCGAGTTCACTGAGGTGGGCACGCATGATCTGCCCGCCGACCAGGGAAACCACGTGCCGAAAGTCAAAGACGACGCCATCTTGCTCGAAGGAAAGACCGTCGAGGCGCTCAAGGGCGGTCATTTCCGCATCGAGCTCGACAACGGCCACGAGGTGCTGGGCCACCTGAGCGGCAAGATGCGCAAGCACCACATCCGGATCCTTCCCGGGGACCGGGTGCAGGTCGAAGTCTCGGCATACGACCTCAGCCGCGGTCGCATCACCTATCGCTACAAATAGCCGTCGCCTTCAGGGCTGACGCAGCCCGGCATCGGAGCTAGCTCGCGCCCTACGCTCGACTGCGCGCCACAGTCGCAGTCGAGTTCGTGGAGGATCATCATGAGCAGCCAGCCGCAGCCGTCGAATGGGACGGTCAACTACAGCGTCGAGCGGGATCCGGCGGGCGATGTGGCCACGGTCACGCTGAACCGCCCCGAGACGCTGAACTCCATGAACGACGAGTTCATGAACGACATCACCGAGGCATTCGGCATGGTTGCCTCCGACGGCGGTGTGCGAGCGGTGACCCTCACCGGCACCGGCCGCGGCTTCTGCTCGGGGGCCGACCTGCGGAATGCGGCCGCCGGCGACGCTGAGGCCTTCGACGCTGAGGCGGCAGGCGAGGCCACCACCGACTCGATGGACAACGTGTTCCACCCGGCGATCCGGGCCGTGGCCGAGTGCCCGGTGCCGACCGTGGCTCGCATCAACGGTGTCACTGCGGGCGGAGGCATCGGCTTGGCGCTGTCGTGCGACGTGGCGATCGCTGCGCGCTCGGCATTCTTCGTAGCCACGTTCGGACCCCGGCTGGGCATCGTTCCCGACCTGGGAACCACCTGGCAGCTCCCTATGCGGGTGGGCCGAGCCCGTGCGCTGGGCATGACGCTGCTCGGCGAGCGGGTGACTGCCGATCAGGCCGAAGACTGGGGCCTGGTGTGGAAGACCGTGGACGACGAGGAACTGGACGCAGCCGTCGGGCAGGTGACTGACGTGCTGCGGCGCAGCTCGCCCGCTGCCATGAGCCGCATCCGAGCATCGGTGGACGGTGCCACGCAGCGTGACCTTGCCGATCAGCTCGACGTGGAGATGGGACACCAGGCGGTGCTGATCCCACGGAACATGGCCGACGGTGCAGCGGCGTTCCTCGCCAAGAGCGATCCGTCGTTCTCCGGCGACCGCTACTGACCCCAAGAACCTGCTGCGTCTGATGGTGCGCAGCGCCCGACGCTGCGCACTGCTGGCAGACTGGCGCCATGACCGACACGCTTGACGCCCCGGCTGCCGACACGGCCGCCGACCCCGCTGCAGCGCGGGTCGACGCAGCCATCGACGAGCTGCTCGCCTCGCACGACCCCAAGCAGCTCAGCTATGCCGAGTTCCGCGGCGCGCAGTTCGACGCCGGCTTGGCGTGGGTGCACTTCGACGAGGGCCATGGGGGCCTGGGAGTGAGCCCCAAGCTGCAGCGCCGGGTGGAAGAGCGACTGCGGGCTGCCGGCGCCCGGCCCTTGAAGCCGGTGACGTTCTTCATGCACCTGGCCGGGCCGACCATCCACACCCATGGCAGCGAAGAGGTCAAGCGGCGCTTCCTGCGGCCGATGTTCACGGGTGAGGAACTGTGGTGCCAGCTGTTCAGCGAGCCGGGTGCGGGCAGCGACTTCGCCGGACTGGCGACACGGGCAGTTGCCGACGGCGAGGAGTGGGTAGTGAACGGCCAGAAGGTGTGGAACACCCTGGCTCACCTCGGCGACTTCGGGATGCTGGTGACTCGCACCAATCCCGAGGTGCCCAAGCACCGCGGGATGACGTACTTCGCACTCGACATGAAGGCGCCGGGCGTAGAGGTGCGCCCGCTGCGCCAGATCACCGGCGAGGCCGAGTTCAACGAGGTCTACATGACCGACGTGCGCGTGCCCGACGCGAGCCGCATCGGCGACGTGGGCGACGGCTGGCGGGTGTCGCTGACCACGCTGATGAACGAGCGCAGCGCCATCGGTGCGGGCGGTGCCGGTCCTCCCAAGCGAGGCTCCGGGCCGATCTCGGTGCTGGTGAAGCTGTGGGACCAGCGTGACGAGGCAGATTGCGACGACGTCACCCGGGACCGGCTGACCAAGCTGTGGACCCGTGCCGAAGTGCTGCGGCTCACGAACATGCGTGCTGGGGCGAACCGGCGCAAGGGCAATCCCGGTCCGGAGATGTCGATCGCCAAGCTGGCGTTTGCCGAGCTCAATCAGGCGCTCATGACCTGCGCGGTGGACATGATGGGCTCAGACGGGCTCGTCGGCTACGACTACACGTTCCGCCGCCCGGGGGATCTGTCGGTCGACGGTTCCGACGGCGGCGTGCAGCACGGTTTCCTGCGGGTGCGTGCCAACTCCATCGAGGGCGGCACCTCGGAGATCATGCGCAACATCCTGGGCGAGCAGGTGCTCGGCCTGCCGGGCGAGCCCCGCGTTGACAAGGACGTGCCCTGGGTGGACGTGCCCCGCAACTGAGCACGCACGCTGCCGTGGGGTTGCTCGCTGGCGCGACAGCACCGGGCCGGGTCGAAACCCAGCCCGGCGTCTGCCGGCTCAGTTGAGAACGGGACTGGTCAGCTCTTGGCCTCGGTGAGCATGTCCTGCACGATCAGGCCCAAGTCGCCCATCTGGGGGATCAGCTCGAGCCGCTCGTAGACATCCGGCGGCGGGTAGATGCCCGGGTCGTCCAGGATCTCGTCGAGGATGTACGGCGTCGAAGCCTCGTTCGGGCTGCCGTAGTACGTGTAGTTGGTGAGCGCAGCGCCGTTCTCCGCGTCCAGCAGGAAGTTGATCATGGCGTGGGCCGAGCACACGTTGTCGGCATTGTGCGGGATGGCCATGGTGTCCACCCAGCGCACGCCGCCCTCGGCGGGGATCGTGTACACGTGAGTCTCATAGGCGTCGGTCTCGAAGAACGCCTGGGCGAACCCGCCGCTCCAGCCGTGTGCCACGTCGACCTCGCCGTTGACCAAGTCGTCGCCGTAAGTCACCGAGTCGTACTTGACCAGCCGGTCGTTGGTGGCCCTGAGCAGCGCCCCCGCCTCACGGATGGCGTCCTCGTTGCCTGACTCGATGGTCTCGGTGATGCTGTAGCCCAAGTATTTGAGCGCCGCGGACACGGCTTCGGGGGCGTCGTCGAGCATCGAGATGCCCCCGGGCACCAGCGCTGCGACCTCCGGATCAAAGATGACCGCCCATGACGACTCGCCGCCGATCGCATCGAGCGCGTCGTAGGTCATGCCGATGCCGGTGGTGCCCCACTGGTAGGCCACGTGGAATCGGTGCTCAGGGTCGAAGGGCGGGTTGTCCCACGCGTCGTCGATGTTGACGGCATTTGGCAGAGCGTCGAAGTCGAGCGGCAGCAGCAGATCCTCCGAGATCATCAGCGCCACCATGTAGTCCGACGGCACGACCAGGTCGTAGATGGCTGCACCCGACTCCACCTGCGTCAGCATCTGCTCGTTCGATTCGTACACCGAGTAGTCGACGCTGATGCCGGTCTGTTCCTCAAAGGCGAGCAGCAGCTCTTCGTCGATGTAGTCGGCCCAGTTGTAGAAGGCCAAGTCGCCGTCGGTCTCGCCTGGCTCGCAGCCCTCGTCGGGCGGTGCCGTGTCGCCCGTGTCGCTCGATGCTGCTGTGGTGGCCGGGGCGGTGTCCCCAGCGTCGCTCGATGCTGCTGTGGTGGCCGGGGCGGCATCGCTGTCGTTGTCGCTTCCTCCGCATGCCGCAACAAGCAGCACGGCTGCAAGAGCTAGCGCTAGCCATCGCGCCCGGCGCGTCCGGGATGTGGTCTGCGCAAGGCTGTTCATTGTTCCTCCCTTGTGGACGCTCCGGAGGAGCGTCGCTGTCTCGCTTGCGTTTTGGGGACTGTGTCGGCTCATGGCGTCGTGCTCCTCGGGCGCTGCAAGGCCAGCGAGGCCACCACCAGGGTGATCGAAGCCGCCAGCATGAGCGTGGAGATGGCATTCAGCTCCGGTGTCACGCCCTGACGGATAGTGCTGAACACGTACACCGGCAGCGTCGTGGCGCCCGGTCCTGCCGTGAACGCCGAGATGACGACATCGTCGAGCGAGAGCGTCAGCGCCAGCAGGGCGCCCGCGGCGATGCCTGGCGCAATCAGCGGCAGCGTCACCCTCCTGAACGTACGCCACGGCGTGGCATACAGATCACGCGCAGCTTCCTCCAAGGTGCGGTCGAACTGATCGAGACGGGCGCGTACCACCACAGCAACGAATGAGATGTTGAATGCGATATGGCTGAGCGCGACGGTCGTGACGCCCAGCGTCAATCTCGGGCCGAAGGTGTGGATGAGCTTGAAAGCCTCGGCGAAGAACACCAGCAGCATGACGGCCATGGTGATGTCGGGGATGACGATGGGCAGGTAGACCGTGCCGTCCAGCGCCCGCCGGCCTTTGAAGCGGTAGCGGTCGAGTGCCAGCGCCACTGCGGTGCCCAGCACCGTGGACACGATGGTCGAGCTGACCGCCACGATGAGCGACACGCGCAGGGCGCTGATCACCTGCGTGTTGCCCAGCGCCTCGCCGTACCAGCGCGCGGAGAGGCCTTGCCAGACGTTGACCCGTTCGGAGCCGTTGAACGAGAAGACCACCAGTACGACGATCGGCACATACAGGAACGCGAAGACGAACCAGGCATTGGCCTTCAGCAGGTGCCTCGCAGAGCGCTTGGTGCCGGCGGTGCCCAGGCTGCTCATGACCGGCGGCTCCTCATCGTGTCACGCCCTGCGTCCGTTCGGCATTGGCCGAGTTCCGTTGGTTGATCGCCACAGCCACGAGCATTGCCACGATGATCAGCACGCTGAGCGCTGCGCCCAACGGCCAGTTGCGCGCCGCCTGGAACTGGCGTGCTACGTACGAACCGATGAGCAGCGTCTTGGCACCGCCCAGGATCTCGGGCACCACATAGGAGCCGAAGCTGGGCACGAACACCAGCACGCAGCCCGCCACGATGCCCGAGCGTGTGAGCGGCACGGTCACGCGCCAGAAGGCCTTCGCGCCGCTCGCGTAGAGATCGCGGGCGGCTTCTACCAGGCGCCAGTCCATGCGTTCCAGCGCCACGTACAGCGGCAGCACCATGAAAGTGAGGAAGCCGTACACCATTCCCAGCACCACCGCAGTGGGGGTGAACAGGATCCGGAAGGTGCCGAAACCCATGGCCTCGCTGAGCGCCGAGGCGGGACCGTTCGATCCGAGCAGGAACCGGATTGCGAAGATGCGCACCAGACCGTTGGTCCAGAACGGGATCATCACCAGCACGAGCAGCCGGGCGCGCAGTCGGGGAGGACGGGTGGCCAGGTAGTAGGCGAACGGGTAGGCGGCCACGAGGCACAGCACGGTGGTGAGGAACGCCAGCCAGGCCGAGCGGGCGATGATGCCCCCGATCACGTCGTCGGCGATGCGCTCGTAGGAGTTGAGATTCCAGCCGCTCAGCGAGGTGCGGCCCGTGGATGTGCGGGTCGCGAACGAGTAGACGGTGATGAGGCCGAGGGGGACCACGAAGAAGATCAGCAGGTACAGCGCGCCCGGCGTGGCCATGAGCGTGCCGGTGCGCCGCCTTCTGCGCTGCGCGGTTACTTCCGCAGGGGTCAGCGACGCTGGCGCTTCTGGCCCGGTCGGCGTGGGCGATGCCGGCGCGTCGGGTTCAGCTTCCGTTGGCTGCGCCGCTGCAGGCTTGGCGCGACGCAGCGGCGGCATCAGTCCGCGACCACCGTTGTCGCCGCGGGCGACCAGCTGACTGAGACGGGTTCACCGGCAGCGAGCGCCGCTGAGCCGGTTTCCGAACGCGCCGTGATGGTGGCAGCGCGATCGCCACTGCTGGTCCCGCCAGCACCGACGGTGCGTCCGACAGCGACCGTGTACACGAATGCGTGCCCGAGGTAGGTGGCGTCGGTGATGACACCGTCGAGGCACGGGTCACCCTCGGGCGCCTCGCCGCGGCGATGCAGCCGTACCTGCTCGGGGCGCACGCTCAGTGCTGCCGGGGAGCCGGCATCCAGCTCATTTGCAGCGGTTACTACCGCACCAACGTCCAAGCGCACCGCGGACGGGCTCTCGGTGGTGCCTTCGAGCAGGTTGGTGCGCCCGATGAAGTCGGCCACGAAGCGGCTCGCGGGGTGCTCGTAGACCTCCGCCGGTGTGCCGACCTGCAGCAGCCGGCCCTCGGACATGACGCCCACGCGGTCGCTCATGGCCAAGGCTTCCTCTTGGTCGTGGGTGACGAACACGAACGTGATGCCGACCTCGCGCTGCAGGGCCTTCAGCTCCACCTGCATCTCCTGGCGGAGCTTGAGGTCGAGCGCTCCGAGCGGCTCGTCGAGCAGCAGCACCTTGGGGTGATTCACCAGCGCCCGTGCCAGGGCGACGCGCTGCTGCTGGCCGCCTGAGAGCTGTGAGGGCCGGCGGTGCTCCATGCCCTCGAGCTGCACCAGGGCGGTGGCCTCGGCGACCTGGCGGTCGGCGTCGGGGCCGCGGATGCCGCGCATTTGCAGTCCGAATGCGATGTTCTGCGCCACCGTCATGTGCGGGAACAGCGCGTACGCCTGAAACACGGTGTTGACCGGTCGCCGATCGGGGGGCCACGAAGCGACTTCCTCGCCGAAGATCGCCAGGCGTCCCTCGCTGGGGATGTCGAGGCCGGCGATCATCCGCAGCGTGGTGGTCTTGCCGCATCCTGACGGCCCGAGCAGAGCGAAGAACTCGCCGTCGCCGATCTGCAGGTCGACGCCGTCGACTGCCACGACATCGCTGAATCGCTTGGAGATGCCGTGCATTTCCACGGCTGGCACGCTGGAACCAGCATCGGGCGGCGGCGCAGACGACATGTCGTCGCTGCTCATGTCAGCCCCAGCGGCTGTGCAGACGCCCCGGCCCGAACGGCCTGCGTGCAGATGAAGTCGTGAGCGAGCGTTGCGGCCGCCAATGCGGTGATCTCCGACACGTCGTACGCGGGGGCAACCTCGACTACGTCCATCCCCACGATGTCAATGGGGGCGAGGCCCCGCACGATCTCCAGCGATTGCGCAGTGGTGAGCCCTCCCGACACCGGCGTGCCGGTGCCTGGGGCGAATGCCGGATCGATGCAGTCGATATCGAAGGTCAGGTAGGCCCGGCGGTCGGCGACCTTTTCCCGCACGACCTCGAGCACGGCGGCAGGTCCATTGCGGTGCACCCAGGGCGCACCGAGCACCGTGAATCCGAAGTCGTCGTCGTTATGGGTGCGGATGCCGATCTGCACGGACGCAGACGGGTCGATGATGCCCTCGTGCAGCGCTCGCAGGAACATCGAGCCGTGATCGAGGCGGCCCTCGTCGTCGGGCCAAGTGTCGGGATGCGCGTCGAAATGGATGAGCGACAGCGGCCCGTGCTTGGCCGCATGGGCCCGCAGGATCGGATAGGTGACGAAGTGGTCGCCGCCGAAGGTCACCGTCTGCGTGTCGTGAGCCAGGATCGCGGTGCAGTGGGCCTCGATCCGCTCGACGGCCTCGGTGGGGTGGCCATAGTCGATGAAGCAATCGCCATAATCGACCACGGCGAGATAGGCAAATGGGTCGAAGCCGAATGGATAGGCGTCGAGCTCGGCGAGACCTGTTGATGCCGCCCGGATGGCGCGCGGGCCGAGTCGGGCACCTGGCCGGTTGGACGTCGCCATGTCGAACGGGATGCCCGACACGACGATGTCGGCGTCGGCGATGTCGCGGGTGTAGCGGCGTCGCAGGAATGACAGCGCACCGCCATAGGTCATCTCGGGTTTGCGGCCGTGCAGGTCGTCTGAGCGGAATGCTTGGTCGCCGAGTGCCTCGGCGTCGGAGCCGGCGATCAAGCCCCCTCCGCCCGCCGCGGGGTCGGTGCTGTTGCTCACGTGCCGCCCTGCAAGTCCGGATTGCGCCACACGATCAAGGCCGCCCAGTTGTCAGTCGCCGGATCGGCGATGTAGTTCGGCAAGCCGGACACTGCCTCAAAGCCGTTCTCGATCTGGAAGCTCAGCGTCCGATCGTACAGTCGGCCGTCCCGCACCTCGGCGATGTACTCGTCGGCGCTCATGTTCGCCTTGTGCTCGGCGTAGCCGGGGATGACGCCGCCTGCCACGATGCCGTCCAAGCCGAGATCGATGCAGACCTGCTTGCGCAGCACGTAGAGCTCAGCGCCGATGCCTTGGCGACGGTGGGAGAGCCGGGTGGCGATGCTGGTGCCGTAGTACCAGCGTCCGTCAGGATCGTGCCCGCTGGCGCTGTGGTCTTCGGGAACCAGATCGGCGATCGTGTGAATCGGGTTCTCCCAGTCGAAGTCGCAGCGGATGCCGACCCCCATGGCCACCAGCTCGTCGCCGTCGAATCCTGCGAAGCAGCCCTCGGGGAAGTCCCTGGCCAGCTGGGTGAAACCCTGGGCGTCATAGAGGTCGGCGCGGTCTGCGGTCGGGTGGGAGGCCAGCTCCAGGGCTTCCAGTTCGGCGGCCCACTCGGGGAGTATCCGGGCGTATCGCAGGCCCGAGCGCTCGCCGACCGACATGACTTCGATCTCACGCATCGCAGCACCTGCCGCACTCAGCCGCCGGGTAGGAGATTATCCCCGCGCCGGGAAGGGGCTGGCTGCGGCAGTAGTTTCCGAAGGAGATGGCCGCTGCACTCAGCTCGGATCCTTGGTCGCTGGAGACGGCGTCGACGGCGCCGCTGTGGCTCGACCGGCTCGACCCGCCGATCACGCCGCGTGCTGGCCTGGATGCCGACCTGGACGTGGACGTGGCCATCGTGGGCGGCGGCTTCAGCGGTCTGTGGACGGCCTACTACCTGAAACGGCTGGAGCCCGCTATGCGAGTGGCCGTGCTGGAGCGGCACTATTGCGGCTTCGGTGCGTCGGGGCGCAACGGCGGCTGGGCGGTGGGAGAGCTGGCCGGTTCGGTCGCCGATTACGCGCAGCGCTCCAGCCCAACCGAGTCCAGGCGCCTGGTGCGAGCAGTGTTCGACGCCGTGGACGAGATCGGCCGGGTAGCAGCCGCCGAGGAGATCGACTGCGATTACGCCAAGGGCGGCACCATCAGGGTGGCGCGCACGGGTCCCCAAGCGGAGCGGCAGGTCGCCGAGATAGCCGAAGCTCGCAGCTTCGGGCTGACCGAAGCCGAGATCCGCCTGCTCGATGCTGACGAAGCACGCGAGCAGCTCAACGCCACCGATGTGCGCAGCGGCATCCTGCTCGGCCCCTCTGCGGTAGTGAATCCCGCCAAGCTGGCGCTGGGGCTGTCCTGCGCCGCCGAAGCGGCCGGAGTGGAGATCTATGAGCAGACACGTGTAACCGGTTTCGACGGCGGTGCAGTGCAGATTGCCGCAGAGGGCGCTCGTGGCTCGCCGATGAGCCGAGGCCGCCGCGAAGTTCGGGCCCCGGTGATCGTGCGCGCCACCGAGGCGTACACGAGAGATCTGCAGGGCTTGCGGCGGGACATCCTGCCCGTCTATTCGCGGATGATCGCCACCGAGCCGCTGCCTGATGCAGTCTTCGATGACATCGGCCTCGCGAACCGGCCGAGCTTTGCCGACGACCGCCGCATGGTCACCTACGGGCAGCGCACTGCCGACAACCGGATCGCCTTCGGCGCCACCGGGGTGCCCTACAGCTTCGGCTCCCGCATCGTGCCTGCCGCCGAGACGCACCTGGGCATGCACCGGCGGATCTGGCGGGTGCTTGCAGCGATGCTGCCGCAGGTCGCCGAGGCTCGCATCACCCACCGCTGGGGCGGCGTGCTGGGCATTCCCCGCAACTGGCTGCCCGGAGTGCGCTTCGACCCCCGTGCCGGCGAGGGTGTGCTGGGC
>JAJDTF010000090.1 GCA_022827265.1 Acidimicrobiia bacterium
ATCACCACCCTTGACCACTCCAGCGCTTCTTCAACCTCGGGCTGAAGATGGCGGGCGACGAGTTCCATGCCCTGAATCCTAGCGCTACTGATCATTTCCGCAGTTTGCTACTGTGCAAACCCGCAGCTATCTCATGAGCAAACCCGCAGGACGATCACGGTCACTCCCGCAGACAGCCGCAACACTGCACATGGGCGTTGCGCTCGTTCTCGGTCTGGAACAGCAACCGGAAGACAAATTTGCCGGTAGAGCACCGACAAAAATACGGGTAGCAGAACGACGAAATTGCCTATACTGACTCGACGAAAATACAAGTACAGGATCAGGAAGGCGAGTTTTCCCACATGGACGAGTTGCCGCGTCGTCTCGAACCGATCACTCGACAGGCGTTGGCGGGTTTCCGGGTGGTAGTGGTCACCGGCCCGCGCCAAGCGGGCAAGACCACGCTGGTACGACGAACGCTCGACGGCGTCGGCACGTTCGCTCGCCTCGACGACGAAGCGACTCTGCGGGCAGCCATGGAGGATCCGGCGGGCTTCGCAGCGTTCGGGGACATCCCCCGGGCCATCGACGAAGTGCAACGAGCAGGGGAGCCGCTGATACGGGCGATCAAGGGCATCGTCGATGACGACCGCAGACGCGGACAGTTCCTGCTCAACGGATCGGCCGACTTCCTGACCGTGCCGAACATCTCGGAGTCGTTGGCAGGCCGAGCGGCGATGTTGGAGCTGTGGCCGTTCACTCAGGGCGAGCTCGCAGGCGCACCCGACGGCTTCCTCGAAGCGGCGTTCGCCGATCCGGATCTGCTGCTCGGAGCCGAGCCATCGCCGCTCGGCCTCGCGGACTACTTGGAGCGCATCTGCGCGGGCGGCTTCCCGGAACCGGCGCTGATGGCGCCGCAGATGCGAAGAGCGTGGTTTCGCGACTACGTGCGCACCGTCACCCAGCGTGACATCAAGGACCTGACAGGTGCGCGCCGGGTGCGCGAGCTGCCCAAGCTGCTCTCGCTGCTGGCCGCCCGCACGTCTGGCGAACTGGTGACGGCGAGCCTGCTGAGGGCCAGCGATCTCGGCACCCGAGACACCATGGAGGCATACCTCGGCTACCTCCAGATGACCTACTTGGTGCTGCTGGTGCCTGCTTGGTCGCGCAACCTGTCGGCGAAGATCGCCCGCAGACCCAAGGCACACCTGACCGACAGCGGGCTTGCTGCACACCTGCTCGGCCGTGATCCCCGTTCCCTGGCCCGACCGACGGATGCAGCGCGGGGACAGCTCCTCGAGTCGTTCGTTGTCAACGAACTGCACCGGCAGGCCTCGTGGCTCGCCGACGAGGTTCGCTTGCATCACCTGCGCGAACGCGGCGGGCCCGAAGTGGACATCATCGCTGAGCGTCTCGACGGCCGATTCGTCGCCGTCGAGGTCAAGTCCGCTCCCCAAGCCGACCGTCACGACGCCCGGCACCTGCACTGGCTGCGGCGCAAAGCACCAGACGACTTCGCATGCGGCGTGGTGCTGCACACCGGCGAGCGTGCCTACCGCCTCGACGACCGGATACTGGCGGTGCCTGTCTCCCGTCTCTGGACGACCGAGCCGCCGCGATGACGGCGATGCCGTCGGGCGTCGGGATGGCCGCGGGCTGGCGGCGATGGCAGTGTGCGTCAGAGGCGGGGGGACTCGCTCGCTTGAATGGCAGCGCGGGCTTGCGGTAACTTTGGCACTGTCTCCGAATGTCCAGGAACCGGCGGGCTGAGCGTGAGCGCAAGGCTGCGTCAACGCAATTCAATCACCGGAACCTTGCTAGCAGGGAATCGCAGAATGAACAAGACGATGAGCGGCAGTCACATTGCGTCTACCCCCCCCCAAGGCGTTGGGAAGGGTGCGCTGATGCGCGGCGTGAGGTGGCGGCTGCCGCTGTCGGCCCTGGCGCTGCTGGCCTTCGTGGCCGTTGCCTTGACGCCGATTGAGCGGGCTGAGGCGCAGCAGATGATCCCGAATGTGTTCTGGGGGGTTACATCGTATACCGCTGTAGAATCCGAAGAGGATCTATTTGCTGTTCAGGCTTCCAAGGTTTCGTCGGCGGATATCGACGTCAGCTACACCATCGGCGGTACGGCGACCTGCGGGGTGGACTACACCATTGTCGGCGCGAACTGCAACGCCCGGACCGGGACGTTCACCCTTCCGGCGCAGACGCCGGCGTTCAGCCTCGCTGAGGTCGTGTCAATCACGTTCCTCGGCGATGCGGTTTCCGACACCGGCGAGACCGTCATTCTGACCCTCACCGACGGCGCCGACTACAACCTTGGCGCTGGAATCACCACAACGATCACCATCGTTGAGAACACCGGCCGGTCCGCGTTTCGGATCAGCGGCCGGCCCCAGGTGAACGGCGTACTGACGGGAAACCGGGTCTGCGCCGACCCCGACGGCGAGGGCGCGCTCACTTACGAGTGGCTCTTGAGTGACGATATCAGTTCACCCGGCCAGCGGTGGCGGCAAGTAGCAGGCGCGACTTCCCAGAGCTACACCCTGCTGCAATCGGACTTGGGCAAGTACTTCCGGCTGAAGGTCCGCCACACCGACGGCAACGGGCTGGTCGGAAGTGTGTACACGCAGATAGTCGGTCCCATCGGACCGAGTGCCTTCGACAACACGGTGCGGTTCAGCCGCGACGACTACAACGTGCGCGAAGGCGACCCGCTGCGGCCGACGCTGACCTTCGACTCGCCCACGACGAAAGAGCAGACCTTTCAAATTGAATTCAACCCCTGCGACGCCGAGCTGACCGAGGACATCAGCGCTGATGCCTACGTACGGGATCAATTCACGGGGGCGGAGCACTTCGCCGCCAGGCACTCGGTGAGGGTGCCGGCGGGCGTGACCAGCCACACCTTCAGCCTGCCCGTGCCCCTTGACGCCGAGATCGAGGATGCCGAGACCTTCGTCATGGGCTTCAACGTCTTGCCGGCGGGGTTCGCCATTGGAGACCCGACGGACGCCACGAACATGGGCACGCAGGCCCGCGTCCAGATCACAGACGTCAACCTGGTGCCGGAGAACTGGTCGCTCAAGCCCGGCGGGGTGAGCGCGGGCGAGCAGTTCCGGCTGCTGTTCAGGACGGAGAACGAGCGCAACGCCCAATCCGGCGACATCGGCGTCTACGACACCTTCGTGCGCAACCGGATCGGCGGCGCCACCACCGGCCACGCGGACATCCGCCAGTACAAGGACACCTTCCGGGTGGTGGGCAGCACCAACGCCGTGGACGCCGCCTGGCACACCGCCACCGGCATCATGGTCTCGGGGCAGCCCAGCCACACGCCCTTCTCGCACCCCATCCACTGGCTCAATGGCGCCAAGATCGCCGACGACTACAACGACTTCTGGGACGGCAACTGGGACGACAACGCCCAGACCAAGGGGCGCAACGCCAACGGCCAGACCAGCAGCAACAACCGGGGTCCCAACACCGGCACCAAGACGGGCACGACCCACGCCACGGCGGGGACGAAAGCCACCATGCACCTGGGCCACAGCGCCAATACCCGCTGGGGAGGCGCCGCGGCGAACCAGAACCCGATCAACCAGGGCGGCATCCCCGTGGGCAACAACAACGTGTACATCGGCCTCTCCGGGATCTTCCTGCCGCTGGACGTGAGCGCCGCCAATCCCCTGGTCACCATCGAGACCAAGCGGACCCGCGTCAACGAGGGCGATGCCATTCGCTACACGCTGCGGGCGGTCCCGGCCCCGTCGTCG
>JAJDTF010000161.1 GCA_022827265.1 Acidimicrobiia bacterium
GCCACAGCCGCACCGACACAACATCTCTCGCCATCGAGGCCCTCCGGGTTCGGCGCTGTCACGAACACCGATCCCAGCAGGGCCTCGACCCCTACAAGCGGACCCTCAACCCGACCCCATCCCCAAAAATCGCGAAGAACCAACTCGTTTTCGACGAGTCGTGCCCACAGGACTGCTGTCATCGTCTTGGCGCAGGATCCGATGTGCCACGCATCCGACACGTTCACGCGGTCGGTCGTGCCGCGTCGCCGCACTCCGGTCACATCTGCCTCGACGGAGCCATCGGCTGCGATGACGGCCGCGGCGACAGCGGGAACCCGCTCCCGGTCGCAGAACCTGTCGAGCAGTTGATCCATGGCCACGACGGTGATTGCGGAGGTGCGCGCGTGCGTCTGGGTCTATTCGGAGCTTGGAGTGGCGTTGGCGGGGTAGAGCTCTCGCCAGTCGATCTGGTCATCCTTTGGCAGCACGGCGTTGAGCGGCG
Organism: Acidimicrobiia bacterium; assembly: GCA_022827265.1. Lineage (GTDB taxonomy): Bacteria > Actinomycetota > Acidimicrobiia > Acidimicrobiales > Poriferisodalaceae > Poriferisodalis. The sequence goes on from JAJDTF010000161.1 coordinate 485, forward strand.
CCATGTCGGCCAGCAGGGCGTCGGCAGCATCGTCGCCGATGGCGGCCCAGTGGGCGCCGTCGAGCCGGTCGGTCATGGCTTCGACCTCGGCGCGCCCGGCGGCGCCTGCAGCGGTGGCTCGTCCCTCGGCATCCACCCAGCCGCGGCTGCAAAGGCGCTCGTACGCATCTGAGGCCTCGGTCTCGGTCCAGCCGGCTTCTTTTTGAATCCACTCGCCGGGTGCCTCATCGACGGCGACCTGAGAGACCACCGACTCGCAGCCGTCCAGACCGGCCGCTGCCAAGGCGATCAGGTGGCATCCGCTGCGGTATTCCCGCAACAGAGTGCAGCCGTGCCACAGCGCCAAGTGCGGCTCGTCGGGCCAGTCCAGCGACGCCCAGCCTGCGAACAGCACCCGGCCGACAGGGTCGGCGGCATCGCACGCAGCCCGCACTGTCTCGGCGCTGCGGCGAATCGAATCGCTGCCGACCAACTCGCCCAGTTCGCGCCTCAAAGCGGAGTCCATGCCCTCGTAGCGCGCGGCGAGCACCTGTGCCGGCGTCGAGAACGTCCAGGCATCCGGGATCGCCCGCCGAACCCGTGCAGGTGCGTAGTAGAAGAACAGCGACTCCACGACGCTCGCCGGCACAGGCCCCAACGGCGCCGACCGGGTCGCGAAGTAGTTCATCCAGAAGCCGCGCAGTCCAGCGGCGGCACCGGTCTTGCGCACTTCCGGCGCCCAGTAGCAGAGCTGGTGATACCGCTCCACGCACTCCCACATCTGCCGCGCCCGCTGCTTGGTCGTCTCAGCCATGCGTCGCAGTTCTACCGCACGTGCGCGCTCGCGACTCGAAAAGACATCAGTCGCTGCGCTGCAGCGCTGGTACAAGTTGGCGAAGCTGACCACTGCCGTCGCTAGGCGGGGACCTCAATAATTCGCCGCGAGCACTCTGAGCCAGGCCATTACGGTGAGTCGTGAGGCATGAAGCTGACAGGAGGAGCGATGTCAGGCGATAAACAACGTTCGACAAATCCCGCACGAGATGGCAGGCGATCGCAGGTCGATCGAGGGTCCAAGAAGGTGCCGACGGCCAAGATGCCGCCGCCTTCGAAGAAGCCACCGTCACCGCCGCCGCGGTCTCGGCGCGGGTGAGAGTTGGCTGCCAGCGTTCTCGCCGTCGTTCTTCTCGGTCTCATTGCCTCTCCGGGTCTTGTCTATCGCGGGGCTCGCCAACGGCGACATCCAAGCAGTGAGCGTCGAGGCGGCATCGAGAACTCGCTGACACTGCTCGCGGGAGCCACTGCGACCTTCGTGTCGCTCTGGCTCTTTGCGGCTGTTCGGGGCTTGGCCCCGGATCACACTCCGGACCTCGGCAAGCTGTTGCGCGAACCTGCCGACTACATCACGAACCAACTGCCGTATCTGGCGGTTTGGGCGGCCGGAATCTATGTCGTGGCACTCACTTTGGCGCTGTTTGCAGGGATCGTGATGCCGCATGGGAGATCGGGTATTCGCGATGTGTCGTCGTGGTGGCTCATCTTCGGTGACGATGACCGTTCGACCTCGCGGCGGTGGCCGTCGCGACGACGCAGCGATGGGACGGATGCCCGTGCGACGGTCCAGCAGTACGTCGGATGTGATCTCATCGATGGCTCATACCTTGGTGGCTACATCTACGCATATTCGACCGAAGTGGAAGAGACGTTGGATCGCGACGTCGTCCTCGTTGCGCCGATCAGCTACGTGCCCGCAGAGCCACCGATCCTGGACGCGCCGGCTGCCGCAGAATCTGCCGAGAAGATCTCTCACGAGGCGCCGCCAAGCACCGATCCAGCTGAACTGTCTGACATCGGCGTCGCAATCGTTAGCGCAGCCCGCATCAAGTTCATGACGGTGACAAACGTGCAGTCAGGCACCGACGAGGAGTACAGCCACGCCAGCGATTCAGCGGGTTAGTCGCGGCGAAGCAGCTCAGCTGGTCCGTTCGCGAGCCATCTGCTCCAGGACAGGGTCAAAGACATCGCGGAACTCGGAGAGCGCGTGAACGAGCCACTGATGCGCCTCGGGCCACTCGGCTTTGTCGTTCTCAGACACGGGGCCAGGATGGCTGACTGAGATGCGGGCGTTCTTGCCGTGGACCTCGGGTTCCCATGTGAGTTCGTAACCAAGTTGTCCTTCGATTGATTCGCGGCGTAGGAGCAGCTCGTCGTAGATCGCAGCAGTGGCTGCCTTGTCGGAGGCGTCAATCCACACCTCAGCTCGCACGCTCCGCTTGGTGCCCCTTCCATGAAACGCGGCGTTGTAGCACACGTTGTTCTGCCGGTCGAGAGCCATCGATACGCCACGCCTCTAGGACCAGCCCGAAGAAACCGAAGGGGGCTCGCGATACCTCGTTCAGCCAGCTGAGCGCCGACAGGTGCTCCGGCCGGAAGCCTTCGGCCAAGAGGACGGCATGTGTCGCCTCAAGTCCAGCGGCGTAGGTGATGAGCTTGCCGATGTGGTCGTGGTCGGTGGATCCGTACATATTCTCGACAACGACACGAGATGCACGTTCGGTGTCGGTGAAGGCCAGATCGGCGCTGTAGCTGCCGACCGACACTTCAGTGCCCTCCAAGGAGAGGTTCAATCCGAGACAGTTGCTGATGACTGCGGGATTCTCCGCGAGCCACGGCGTCAGATCGAGGGCCTCGTGAGGCCAAATCTCGCGAATCGGGACAGTCTCAAGCAAGCCGATGTCGCTGCCGGGACTCCCGGATGGATTCGGCGGCTTGGTCGCTTGAGCCATCGGCCGCTGTTCTAGCGCGTCCAGTCACTCAGGACGGCTGGTTGATGAGGTGGGTGGCGGCGTTGTCGAAGTGGGCGAACATGGCCTGAGCGATGTCGGGATCGAGCAGCGAGCCGTCGGGCAGTTTCGCCGCTTCGAGCGAGGCAACCATGTGGCGCATCCAGCCATCGCGCTCGGCTTGGCCGATGGCGAAGGGCATGTGCCGCATGCGCAGGCGCGGGTGGCCGCGTTCGGCGCTGTAGTCGGCCGGGCCGCCCCAGTACTGGGCCAGAAAGCCCGCCAGACGCTGTCGAGAGGGCCCCATGTCGGCGGGATACATCGGTCGGAGCAGCTCATCCTGCTCGACTGCGTCGTAGAAGCGATCTACCAACTCGTCGAAGAACTCTTGCCCGCCCACGGCCGCATACACCGTCGGCGGCTGCTCGACGGCCTCGGCCAGGCTGCCGCCCAGCGTCAGCCCGCCCGCACCCCACGCGGCTTCCTCGCGTGGCGGGGAGTGTTCGCCCGCTGGGGTGGCGTCGGCCTCGGTCACGGCGCTCAGGCTAAGGATTCGGGCCAGTAGGCACAGACGCCATAGCGGGGGAGGCGGCAGGAGATTCTGCGACGTTGCGACCAGTTCCCTCTCAGATGCATGTTGATGCGTCGAAGGTGCCAGCCAAGAGATGCGGTGAGGTGCCGATCTCTCACCTGCTGGATCGCGGGAGCAGAAGGTCATGCCGCCTCCGCAGCGGGCGTATCTGCCCGCGCTGCTCCTCAGAGTGGCAGCGGGCATCCCGCAGGGCGGGGCGCGTACAGTCGTGGGGCGCGACCAGTACGGGAGACACGATGGCATTGACAGAACGGACCCAGCGGACGACAAACGGGCGAAAGCCTGACGGTCGGCGCGCACACCGGTCGTACCTGAGCTATATCGACAAGTCGCGCTCGTACTACGGGGCGCACGGCTACCCGCAGCCGTACCAGTGGGCGTACAACCATGAGGTGGCGTTCACGCCGTTGGCCAAGCCGCTGTCGGAGAGCACCGTCGGCCTCGTCACCACCTCGTTCTTCGAGAAGGGCCGCGAGCCTGCCGGAGTGCCGGTGGCCCGGCCCAAGCAGCCCTACGCGGCTCGCTGCGACGATGCCCTCGCAGGCCTCTACAACAGCGATCTCTTCTGGGACAAGGACAACACCCACACCGAGGATCTCGACACCTATCTGCCCATCAACCGGCTGCGCGAGTTCGAGGCCGAGGGGCGCATCGGTGCGCTGTCCGAGCGCTTCTACGGGATCCCCACCGACTACAGCCATCGCCGCACCCAGCGCAACGACTCGCCCCGCATCGAGGAGTGGATGCGCGAAGACGGCGTGGACGTTGCCTTCCTGGTACCGCTCTGACCGGTCTGCCACCAGACGATCGGTCTGATCGCTCGACATCTGGAAGAAGCCGGCATTCCCACAGTGGTGGCCGGCAGCGCCCGCGACATCGTCGAGGAATGCGGCGTGGCTCGCTTCGTGTTCACTGACTTCCCCTTGGGGAACCCGACGGGCAAGCCCGGCGACGTCGGCATGCAACGCGCCATCGTGGGCACCGCGCTCGACCTGCTCGAGCGCGCGTGGCTGCCGCGCACGACCGTGCAGACGCCCTACGTGTGGGATGCCGACGACAACGACGGCTGGCGTGAGCACTTCATGCGCGTCGACGACTCGAATCGTGCCGCTCTCGCCGCAGCCGGCGAGGCCCGTCGGCGCGATCAGGCAGCCGCCAAGTCCGACGGCCGCGCCCGGACCATCTGAACAACCCGGGCACCGGTGGCAGTGCCAGCCGGCGATGCCGCGCGTAGCGCCTGACCGAACGAAAGGCCGCACATGACCGATGACCAGCGCAAGCCGCTGTTCGATCCCGCAGACGCTGACGCGCCCGACTTCGTGCCGTCGGAACCCGCGGGTGCCGACGTCTACTCGCACCCCTCTGAGCACGGCGAGCGCATCACCGACACGCTCATCCCGGACCTCATGATCGAAGCGTCGGGAGGCGTGACGGTCGCCGCTGACCTCTACGGCGACGATGGCCCGCTGGTACTGCTGCAGCACGGCGGCGGCCAGACCCGCCACGCCTGGAAGGGAGCGGGCCAAGCGCTTGCCGACGGCGGTTACCGGGCGGTGTGCCTGGATGCCCGCGGCCACGGCGACTCGGACTGGGCGCCCGACGGCGACTACACAACCGAAGCTTCGGTGGCCGATTTGGTGGCGGTCGTGGAGCACTTCGGCGAGCGGCCGGTGCTGGTCGGCGCCTCGATGGGCGGGGGCACGTCGCTGACTGCTGTCGGCGAGGGAGCGGTGGACGCGCTCGCGCTCGTGCTCGTCGACACGGCGCCGCAGATCGAAGCGGCCGGCGTGCGCAAGATCCGGGAGTTCATGGCCCAGGGCGCCGACGGGTTCGCGTCGCTCGAAGAGGTGGCCGAGGCCATCGCGAACTACCAGCCGCACCGCAAGCGGCCCAGGAATCTGGACGGACTTGCCAAGAATGTCCGCCTCTGGCCCGACGGCCGCTACCGCTGGCACTGGGATCCCGCCTTCATGCACCGCCCGCGCAGCTTCGCCGAGCGCATCCCCCGCCAGCAGGCTGCCGCCGAGAACCTGACGCTGCCGACACTGCTGGTCCGGGGAGGTCTCAGCGATGTGCTGTCAGAGGAAGGCGCGCAGTCGTTCCTCGAGGCCGTGCCGCATGCGCACTACGCCAACGTGGGCGGCGCTGCGCACATGGTGGCCGGCGACCGCAACGACATCTTCGTGGAGGCGACGCTCAAGTTCTTGGCCGAATTCGTGCCTAGTGCGCGCGAGCGGGCCTGATCGCGGCCTTTCGGCCCTACCCTTGCGGCCTGTGGCCGGCCCGGCCGAGCTTCGAGAGGCACAACATGCGTGGAACAGTCAAGTTCTTCAACAACGAGAAGGGCTTCGGCTTTATCTCCCGTGAAGGAGCCGATGACGTCTTTGTCCATTTCTCCAACATCGTCGGTGAGAACTACCGGACGCTGGAGGCAGGGCAGGAGGTCGAGTTCGATATCGGACCCGGCCGCAAGGGCGACGAAGCTCAGAACGTCAAGCCTGTCTGAGACCCGGCGGCGTCTCGCGCCGTCTGCGTCTTCAACACATCTGGGGCTGATCGGCTGCAGAGTGCTCTGTGAGCATTGAGCAGCGCGCGCCGGTACCCTCCCGGCGTCCGGCCGACATGTTCGGCCGACGGGTTCGCAGGCTGGTCTTGGTTCTTCCTGTCGACGTGGACCAAACCCTGTTTTCTCCGACCTCTTCCTCCCTGTTGAGGCGCAACCGAACCCTCAGGAGCCCGCGCATCACGCGCGAGGAAACATATGCCCCCCACCTTTGCCCAGCTGGGCGCGCCCGACTTCATCGTCAGCGCGCTCGCTCAACGAGGCATCAGCCAGCCGTTTGCCATTCAGGCGGCCACCGTGGCCGACGCCTTGGACGGACGCGACGTTTGCGGCCGCGCACCCACCGGATCCGGCAAGACGCTGGCTTTCGGGATTCCGCTCGTGGCCGGCGTCGGCAATGCCGAGCCGCACAAGCCGCGAGCACTCGTGCTCGCGCCGACCCGCGAACTTGCCGATCAGATCAAGACAGAGCTGCGAACGTTTGCAGGCAAGCGCCGCGTCGGCGTCGCCTACGGCGGCGTGGGCTACGGCGCCCAGATCGGGTCGTTGCGCCGCGGGGTCGACATTCTCGTGGCGTGCCCGGGTCGCCTTGAGGACCTGATCTCCCAGGGTGAGGCCAACCTGTCCGCTGTCGACAGGGTCGTGATCGACGAAGCCGACCGCATGGCCGACATGGGATTCATCCCGGCCGTCAGGCGCCTGCTCGACCAGACCGCCACACGGCGCCAGACCATGTTGTTCTCCGCCACGCTCGACGGAGATGTGGCAACGCTGACGCGCGATTATCAGCGCGATCCCGTGCTCCACGAGGTCGGCGACGAGACTCCCGATATCAGGGCTGCCGACCACATGTTCTGGAGCGTGGCCAAGACTGATCGAACCGAAATCTGCGCCGAGGCGGTCGATGCTGCAGGTTCGACGGTCGTGTTCTGCCGGACCCGGCACGGCTGCGACCGCGTGGCCAAGCAGCTGAAGAGCCGGGGCATCCGAGCGGCAGCGCTTCACGGCGGGCGCAGCCAACCCCAGCGCACGAGAGCGCTGGCCGAGTTCGCCGCCGGCGAGGTGCAGGCGCTGGTCGCGACTGACGTTGCTGCGCGAGGCATTCATGTCGAAGGTGTCGGCGCCGTCGTCCACTACGACATCGCTGCCGACCATAAGACCTACCTTCACCGGTCGGGCCGCACTGCCCGTGCCGGCCAAGGTGGGGTGGTGGTCTCGCTTGTTCAGCCCGAGCAGGTCAAAGAGCTCAGGTCCATGCAACGCAAGATGGGATTGGAACAGCCCATCACCGACGCCGACGTCGCTGCGATCCGGCAGCCCTCACGCCCGCAGACTCGACGTCGCACGCTTGAGCGTCCGGCGGCCGAGCACCCGGCGGCGAAGCGTTCGGCGGCGAAGCGTTCGGCGACGAAGCACCCGGCGGCCAAGCACCAATCGCGGCACCGTCGAAACAACAACCGTTCGAGGTCCAAGGGCCGCCAACGCGCGTCGCAGCGCTGAGCGCGGTCAACCGTCCGTATCGTCCTGCGGCTCGTTCAGTGTTTCGAGGCTGGAAGGCGCCAGGTTCGAGGCGAACTTGGACATGTTGTCGGTCAAGGCGCTGATGAGCTGCTCCACGAACTGCGGCGACATGTTGACCCGCTGTACGACGACGCCCCGCCGGGGCGACTGCTTGCCGCTGAAGTCCAGCCGGATGAAGTCGAGCGTGAACTCATAGGGCGAGTGGCGCACCACGGCAAAGTTCGACCAGACACCTGCTTCGAGTTCCGGCGGCAGCCGGATCTGCAGCTTCGTGCCGTCGGGCAGGGCTTCATGGGTGTTGCCGTCAGTCATCCGCCGAAACCTACTTGGCGGCTGGGTCAGGCCACTTCATGATGCTCGCACGGGTGGGAATGCGCGCCTTCAGCGCTCCTCGCGGCGGTAGGGCAGGGTCAGTGCTGCGGGTGCGGGGCTCGGCCGGTGCCGGGCCCGGAAGCTGATGGCGATCAGCACCACCACGGTCAGCAGGAACGGCAGGATGCCGAGCAGCGCCGGCGAGATCGTGTTGACCTCCAATCCGAAGATGCTCAGGTCGAAGGTCTGGACCCGGGGCTGCAGGGCCAGCGTGAAGCCGAACAGCAGCGAGCCGGCAGCCAACCGTCCAGGCCGCCACGCTCCGAAGATGACGAGCGCCACCGCGATCCAGCCACGGCCCGCGATGAGGCCTTCGGTCCACCCGGCGGCCATGTAGAGCGACAGGAAAGCGCCGGCGGCGCCGGCGAAAGCACCTCCGATCAGCACGGCGCTTGAGCGGAGCATTGTCACGGAATGACCGACCGAGTCGGTGGTGGACGCCGACTCTCCTACAGCCCGCAGGGCCAAGCCGAGTCGGGTGCGCGTGAGCACGAACCACGCAGCTATCCCGAGGATGCCGGCGAGATACACGACCGGGGGCTGGTCGAACAGGATCGGCCCGGCCCACGGAATGTCGGACAGGCCCACGATGCTCTGATCGGTGAACACCGCATCGGCGCGCTCGCGCACCGCATCCTGGCCGATGAATGCTGCGAATCCCAAGCCCCCGATAGTGATCGCGAGGCCCGACACGACCTGCCCGGCACCCATGATCACGCTGACCAGCGCATGAACTCCCGCCGTTGCCATGCCGACGAGGGCCGCGACGGCGAAGCCGATCCATGGGCGACCGGTGGCGATCGCCGCCATGAACCCCGTTACCGCGCCCATGGCCATCATCCCCTCAACCCCGAGGTTGAGCACGCCGGAACGCTCGGCGATGAGCTCGCCCAGACCGGCCAGGTACACCAGCGTGGCGAACTGCACGGTCGCCACGAGCAGGCCGATGACAGCGTCCTCAGACACCCGATGCCTCCGGATGCGAAGAGCCCTCCGAAGGGGGCGCTCCGCCCCGTGCAGGCCTAGCCGGGGGTGCGGCCTTCTCGGAGGGGTGGCCGACGGGCCGCACCCAGCGGACGCGGTAGTTGAGCAGCACTGCCGCCACCAGCGCGCCGATGAGGATCATGGCCTGCAGGATCGTGGCGATCGAGCTCGTCACGCCGAGCGTCTGGATGGACTGGCCGCCCCGCAGCACCGCCCCGAACACGAACGCGACGACGGCCACGCCCGATGGCCGCATCAGCGCCAGCGCCGCCACGATGATCCCGGCGAAGCCATAGCCGCTCGACAATCCCGGTTCGAGCCGGGTGGCGGTGCCGGTCAGCTCGATCGCTCCCGCCAGACCCGCCAGCCCGCCGGACAGCAGCAACGCCGTCAGCACCTTGCGCTGCAGCGAGATGCCGGCATAGCGAGCAGTCGCCGGAGACGAACCCGCCATGCGCAGCTCGTAGCCCCACGCCGTGCGCGAGACGGCCAGCCAGAACGCCAGCAGCAGCGCCGCTGCGAACAGCACACCGATGTGGACTTGGCCGAACAGGCCCGGCAGTGATGCTTGGTCTGGCAAGGGGGAGATCTGGGCAAAGCCGAACGATTCAGGGTCCTTCCACGGACCCACCTTGAGCCATTCCACGATGCGTATCGCCACTTCGACCAGCATCAGCGTGGTGATGATCTCGCTCACGCCGAGGTAGGCGCGAGCCAGCGCGGGTCCCACCACGAGCACCACGCCGCCCACGGCACCGGCAACCAGCATCAGCATAATCAGCACCGGCCCCGGCAGGTCGCCGGCCACCATGGCGAATCCGGCCGCGACGGTGGCACCCGCCATCATCTGGCCCTCGGCGCCGATGTTCCACAGGCCCATCGAGCCGGCCACCGCTACCGCCAGCCCGGCGATCGCCAGCGGTGTGGCGCGCAGCAGCGTCCGCGACAGCGCGTCGAATCCGCCGAGCGATGACTCGGCCATGCGCTGATAGACCATCGCAGGATCGTTGCCCGAGCCCCACAGCAGCATGGCGCCGGCGATCAGCGCCAGCACGATGCCGATCAGGAATGCGATGGCCTGAGCGGCCGGCGCTACCCGGGCACGCCGCTGCAGCACCGGTCGCACGATGATGCGATGCCAGCGCGCCCGCCCGCGGGCAACGGTGTGCAGCGGGGCGTGGGTCGGCTCAGTCACGCCGCCGCCGTTCCGGCCATGGCGGCGCCCACTTCGGCCCGGGTGGCCTGTGTCGGATCCATGCGGGCCGCCACCTGACCCTCATACATCACGATGAGCCGGTCTGACAGGGCGAGCAGCTCGTCGAGGTCTTCCGAGATCAGCAGCACGCCCACGCCCGCGGCACGCTGCGCGACGATCTGCGACTGGATGGCGGCGATGCCTGCCACGTCGAGGCCGCGGGTCGGCTGCGCCGCCACGAGCACCTTGGGCTCGCCGGTCAGCTCCCGTCCGAGCAGCAGGCGCTGGAGATTGCCTCCCGACAGGGCGCTGATGGGTTCGTGCAGGCGTCCCACCTGCACGCCGAAACGCTCGATGAGGCGCCGACAGAAGTCCTCGCAGCCCTGCAGGTCCAGCATCATCCTGCGCCGCATCGACCGGTATGACCGCACGACAGCGTTGTCGACCACCGACATCGTGGGCGCCAAGCCGACGCCGAGCCGATCCTCGGGAACATAGGCCAGCCCGGCACGGGACCGAGCGCGGGGGGATGCGCCCGTGACCTCGACGCCCGCGAGATGCATCGTGCCCGCGGTGGTCGGGCGCAGTCCGGCGACGGTCTCTGCCAGCTCCCGTTGCCCGTTGCCCGAGACGCCTGCAATGCCGACGATCTCGCCTGCTCGTACGTCGATGTCAACAGCGTGCAGCGCCGGCAGCCCGCGGTCGCTGAGCGCCGAGATGCCCGCCAGCTCGAGCACGATGTCGCCGCTGGGCTGATCGGTCGGCCGCTGGATTGCCGCTGCCGCCTCGCCCACCATCATCTCGGCGAGGTCGGAGCGATCGATCCCGACGAGACTGCGCGGCTGTGCCACGGTCATCCCGTTGCGCAGCACGGTTGCCTCGTCGCACACTGACAGCACCTCGTCCAGCTTGTGGCTGATGTAGATGACCGAACGGCCTCGGTCGGCCATGGAGCGCAATGTCAGGCCGAGAGCGGCCGCCTCGGCGGGGGTCAGCACCGCCGTCGGCTCGTCCAGCACCAGCACATCGGCGTCACGCCACAGTGCCTTGAGGATCTCGACCCGTTGGCGCTCACCCACCGAGAGCTGCCATACGGGTCGGGACGGGTCGATCTGGAGCGAATACGTAGCCGCCAGGTGGGAGACCCGCTCGATGATCTGGCCCATGTCGAGATAGCGGGGCGCCGAGCCCAGCACCACGTTCTCGAACACGGTGAGCGTCGGCACCAGCCGGAACTCTTGATGAACCATGCCGATGCCCGCTGCGATGGCGTCGGCAGGCGAATGGAACTGGCGTTGGGTGCCATGCACCCAGATCTGGCCGGCGCCGGGCAGGTAGACGCCTCCCAGCACGTTCACCAGCGAGGTCTTGCCGGCGCCGTTCTCGCCGAGCAGCGCATGGATGGTGCCCGCCCGGACGGTGAGGTTCGCGCCGTCGCAGGCGACGACCCCGGGGAACTCCTTGCGGATGCTCCGGAGGTCGACAACGACGCGGCCGTCGCCGGTGCCGGGGGACACCGCAGCGTCCCCCGACACCGACATCGGATTCAGTTCGGTTCGGTCAGTCGGATCAGGGGCTGGCGTCACCCACCACGCCTTCGACGAACCAGTCCATGCCCAGCATCGGCCCGTCTTCCATGGTCTCGCCCGCAGCGACCATCTCGGTGCCGTCTTGGCCGTTGATCGGGCCGGTGAAGACATCCCAGGTGCCGGAGCGGATCTGCTCGGCGGCTTCGGCGATGCGGTCGGCGATGTCGCCGGGCACATCGGCAGACAGCTCAGCGAGCTGCACGATGCCGTCGTCCATGCCGCCCCAGTACGCGCCCGGTGTGTAGGTGCCGGCCGCCACAGCTTCGATGGTGCGGGCATAGCGCGGGCCCCAGTGCCAGATCGGCGCCGTGATGAATGCCTCCGGGGCGAAGTCGCGCATGTCGGAGTTGTACGCCACCCAGCGAGCCCCGGCGTCCTGGGCTGCGACGCCGGCAGCGGTCGAGTCTTGGTGCATAGCGATCACGTCGGCGCCGGCTTCGAGCAGCGCCGAGGCCGTATCGCCTTCGACAGCCGGATCGAACCAAGTGAAGGTCCAGTTGACGTGGACCTCGGCCGATGGGTTGGTCTCGCGCACGCCGAGCGTGAAGGCGTTGATGCCGCGGATCACCTCAGGAATCGGGAACGCAGCGACGTAGCCGATCTGGCCGCTCTGCGTCATGGCACCGGCTGCCATGCCCGACAGGTAACGCGGCTGATACATGCGGCCGAAGAAGTTGCCGAAGTTGGTGTCATTCATCTTGTAGCCCGACGCGTGCTCGAACACCACGTCGGGATAGTCGGCGGCCAGCTCCTCCATCGGATCCATGTAGCCGAACGACGTGCCGAAGATGATGTTGGCGCCCTCGTTCTCGATGAAGTCGATAGCGACTTCCTTGAATGCCTCAGCGTTCTCCGGGATGCTCTCGACGAACCGCGTCGTCGCCCCGGTTTGTTCCGCCGCGAAGATGCGCCCTTGGTCGTGAGCCCAGTTCCAGCCGGCATCGCCCACCGGTCCCACAAGGATGAAGGCCGCGGTGATGTCCTCCGCCGACATTCCCTCGGGTTCGGGCTCCGGCTCGTCGGTCGGCGGGGCCGTCGTTGCTGGTGCTGCGGTGGTCGCCGGGGCCGCAGTCGTGTCGGCGGCCTCGTCGTCGTCGCTGCCGCAAGCGGCGCTCACGAGCGCTATCGAGGCGAGCGCTATGGCTAGCCGTGTCAGAGTCCTCGAACGCATGATCTCCCTCTCCGTTCGCGCCCGCGAGGCGGCCTCGGGACGATCGTCATCGAGCCTAATCTTGCCGATCTGGACCCGCAGCCACCGTTCGCAGTTGCCGCAGTCGTTGATTCAGCGCCCGGTAGCGGTTGTCTGGGCGAGACCGTCTGCACGATGGTGGGCACTCATGCCCTTGGATGTCACAGCACAGGTTTATCTTCGGGCGAACGGATGCGGCCGGGCGACGGCAGCAAGGCCGAGGCCGTCACCACGTGCGCGGGAGTCGTTCGACAATGGACAAGACAGGACGGACGCGAGAGACGACGGTGAACGATCGGCTCGCTGCTGCGCTCGACCGGCTGCATCCTCGATGGTCGGTTGAGGCGGAATCGACGCGGGTATTCGCGGACGCAGCTGCCCAGGCCCCGGATGTCGTGCTTCGCATGCCCGGCGGCTTGCCAGTCGTTGTGGAGACTGAGTACCTGCCTGCACGTGAAGTCGAAGAGGATGCTGTCTCGCGGCTCGGCATGGAGTTGGCCGCGACTGGCGATCCTATTGAGCAGGCCATGGCTGTCAGGCTCCCTCAAGAACTCGCGAAGATCCCGCAGGCCCGCCTCGATGCGGCTCTCGCCATCGCTCGGTTGGAGTACTGCGTCTTGTCGCTTACGGAGGGCGACGATCCGAGGCGGTTCCCGGCAGCCGGATGGATCACCGGGGACCTCGGTGCACTGGCTCGCCTCATCGAGTGTGTCGCCGTCTCAGAACGGCAGATGGCGAGGGCGCTCGGGGTGTTCGAGTCCGGCGTTTCTCAGGCGGCCGGGCTGATGCGGGCTCAACTCGCCGGGGAACGTGCGGCGACACTTGTGGAAGTCAGCGCCGCCCTCCATCAGGACGACTCGGAACAGACCATGCGCATGGCTATGACCATCGTCACCAATGCGTTGGTCTTTCACAGCGCGATCGCACCGATGCATGCGGACATTCCGAGCATTGCCCAGTTGCGCAGCGGTGGGCATTTGGCGCCTGCAGACCTTCACGCCGCATGGCGCAGGATTCTCGAGATCAACTATTGGCCGATCTTCGAGATCGCGAGCCGAGTTCTGCTGCCGCTGCCGGCCAACGTGTGCCGGAACGTGCTTGACCGTCTTGCCAAGGTCGCCGATGAACTCGTCGGCCTCGGCATCGCCACCACGCAGGACATGACCGGGCAGATCTTCGGGCGCCTCATTGCCGACCGCAAGTTCTTGGCCACCTTCTACACACGCCCGGCATCGGCCTCGCTGCTTGCGGAACTGGCTGGCAGCCGGCTCACCTGCGATTTCGGCAGCGAGGCTGAGTTGCGAGCACTACGTGTTGCAGACCTTGCTTGCGGGACGGGAGCGCTGCTGTCGGCTGCCTACCGCTATGTCGCCTCGCGAAGCAGGCAGGCCGGAGTCGATGACAGCCAGATGCACTCGGCATTCATGGAGCACGTCTTCGTCGGCGCCGACATCATGCCTGCGGCGGTTCATGTGACTGCGTCCTTGCTGTCGGCAGTTCATCCCTCGGTGCCATTCGGCGATACCAACATCCATCTCATGCCCTACGGCTCGGCTGTTGCGTCGCCAGACCCTGGCGCTCCTGACGATGACATGGCAGTTGCGTCCATTGGCTCTTTGGAACTCATCGACGATGTGGAGGCAGCGTCGCTCTTTGGTACGGGGCGCTCGCTTGCAGCCGGATCGGGCGAGCGCACGACAGACGACAGCGAGCACAGGTTCGTTCTCACGCACAGTGCCGCCGATCTGATCATCATGAATCCGCCGTATGTGCGGACGGTGGGTCAGGAAGGCGAACGAGTGGGCGTGCCGCGACCGGCGTTCGCGGGCTTCGGCAACTCCGAGGCTGAGCAAGCCGCTATGAGCGAACGTCTCTCGAACATCGCCCTGTACCGAGGCGCTGCCCCATCCGCAGGCCACGGTCATGCTGGCCTCGCCAGCTACTTCATCGACTTGGCTCACGTCAAGATCCGGCCGGGCGGCACCGTCGCGTTCGTCTTGCCGGCCACGTTCTGCGCGACGAGTGCGTGGGGCAAGGCACGCGCTCTGCTCAATGCGAGCTACGACGACTTGCTCGTGGTGTCGCTGTCCGCTCATGGTTCCACCGACCGCGCGTTTTCTGACGACACGGCCATGGCGGAAGTCCTCGTGGTAGCGACTCGCTCGGAGCGCCGGCAGGACGGCGGCGCTTCCGATGCTTGTGACCAAGCTGAAGCGCAGGAAGCCAAACGGCGCAACTCCGTGTGCTGGATCGCATTGTCGGACAGGCCCGCTAACAGCGCAGAAGCGTTCGAACTGGCCCGGCGAATCGAAGAAGCGCGCCTCGCCGATGCCGAATATGGCGACCTGCGCGTCGGGGACGACCGGGTAGGCGTGTGGTTCCGGGGCGGCATGTCCGACGGCGGCTACGGGCAAGTGAGCGAGTTCGACGTGGCACTGAGTGCCGCGGCCTTGGCTCGGGGAACGCTGCGGCTTCCACGCACACCAGAGCGGCCGATCCCGATAGCACCCCTCGGATCGTTGGGCGAAGTTGGCCCCGGCAACGCGGCGATCGGGGTGCGGCCTCGTACCGAAACGGCACTGAAGCGGGGTACCGGTGCGTACGCAGCGCCATTCCGCATTCGCATGGCCGACTTCCAAGGCGACGCATGGAAGGCTGCCTCGTACCCGGTGCTTTGGGCGCACGCCACTGCATCGGGCAGGGAAAGCCGATTGGAAGTGCTGCCCGACAGTTACGGCGAATTGGCGCCCGATGCGACTGACGAAGATGCTCGCCGAGTCTGGAGACAAGCGGCATCGCGCCTTCATGTGAATCTGGAGTTCCAGCTCAACAGTCAGCGGCTGGGCATGTGCTGGTCGCCCCAGTGCATCGGTGGACGTGCTTGGCCCAGCTTTCGTGCCGATTCTTCGAGTTGGGAGATCGCCCTGCTTCTGTGGGGAAACACCACCTTGGGGCTGCTTGCGCGTTGGTGGATCTCCTCACGTCAGCAGAACGGACGCGCCAACCTCTCCATAGGACGCGTCGAGGAGATTCCTGTATTGGACGCCCGCCAGCTCGATGCTGCGCAATTTGCTGAATGCGAAGAAGTCTTCAGCCGCTTCCGCTCGAGGGAGTTCCTGCCAGTGAACGAGGCGTATCGCGACGATGCTCGCAGAGATTTGGACCGAGCTGTGCTCTGCGACGTTCTCGCGTTGCCGGATTCCGTGCTGGAGCCGCTCGAGACGCTGTGCTACCAGTGGTGCGCCGAGCCCACGGTCCACGGCGGCAAGCCGACCCGCCCCGACGCCTGACGGGCCGAGCCGGTGGGGGACTCGCGGCCTGTGTGACGTTCAGAAGGGGTTGAGTTCGAGACCGAGGAGGTGGCGGCCGAGCTGGTGGGTCACCCGGTCTTGGTGCACGTTGATGTGCACCGGCATGGCCCGGAAGTCGCGGTAGCGGCGGTCGAAAGCGCCGCCTTCTCGCAGAGCGGTGCCGCCCTGGGTGCGGTGCAGCAAGGACATGGCCTCGTCGAGCTGCTCCACGGCCATCGTCGTGACCGCCATCTGCCGCAGGTAGGCGGCTTCGTCGGGCACGACACCGGCGGCGATGCGGCGGTCGACGTCATTGCACGCCGCTTCGGTTGCCGAGGCGGCGGCTGCCAGCAGTGATGCCGCCCGACCGAAGTTGAGCTGCACGGTGGGCCGATCGACCATCTTGCCGCCGATGATCACTCGCCGGCCGCCGGCCGCGTCAGCAGCCTCGGCGAGTGCCCGCCGCACGAGGCCCACCGCCATGAACGAGAGCCACAGGTCGGAGATGCCCACCCAGTCCTCGCGGTAGCGGTGATCCACCACCGGCACCGTGCGCAGCGACTCAGCGCGGTTGGCGCCGAACCAGGCCACGCAGTCGCTGAGATTGACGGGCACGTCGGTGTAGTGGACATCGTCGGTGGCCGATGCCCGCAGCCCGGCACCATCCCATGACGGGTCGATCTTCACGCCCTCTGCCTTGGTGGGCAGGATGGTGAAGCGGATGTCCAGGCTGGATTTCGCCGCTCCATGCGGCGCACGACGGCGCACCGGCTTGCCGTCGTCGCCGGTGATGGCGAAGGCCACCCCGCAGTAGTCGGCGTAGCGAGCGCCGGTGCCCCACCGGCCGGTGCCGTTCAGGATCGCCTGATCGCCTTCGATGCGTCCGTAGACCGAACTGCGCGCGCCACCGGGGAACGACACCCATTGGCCGTTGGTCACGATGTGGGTGAGGAGGTCTTGCTGGTCGGGTCCTACGGAGCCGACGAACAGGTGGAAGACGCACAGGTGGTTCCACAGGCACCATGCCAGGCTCGGGCAGCGGGCTGCCACCGCTTCGAGTTCGCGGCCCATCCCCAGCATGGTCTCCTCGACGCCGCCGATGTTGCGCGTCGCCGACATGCGCATGAAGTCGGTGCCGCGGATGGCCTCGATGACCTCCGACGAGACCGACCGGGTCTGGTCTGCAGTCTCGGCCTGCGCCTCGATCGCGTCCAGGAACGGTGCTATCCGCAGGCCCTCGGCCGGCGCCGGGGAGAAGTGCTCGACCAGTTCAAGGCCTGTCAGCCCGAGATCATCGGGTTCGCCTGCTGCGGACGTCGGAGTGGGCTCGTCGGACTCGGGTGCTCCCGCCATCCGGCCACAGTAGGCCGCGCGCCCGTCTAGGCGCAGTGGCCGTTGGATGACGGCGGCACGTCCAGCATCGGGTTGCGGTCGAAGAAGCCGTCGGGTACCAGCCCGAAGCCGACGTACTCGGTGGGCATCACCGGGAAGTCCTCGGGCCGCGCATCGTGGGTGATGCCGAACGTGTGCCACACCGTGATGTCGGTGTCGACCACCGAACGGTCGCCCGCCGTGTAGCGCTCCAGCCCGTCGCCGGCGTTGCGCTGGGTGGGGAACCGCCCCGCACCGTAACGCTCGTCGGGCCGGGTGGGCGACACCCACAGGTTGTGCCGCGCAAACGTGGCACGCTCCGAATGCGGGCTGTCGTTTGCAGCGAACATCGTCGCCGTGGGCGGCGGCAGCAGCCGGAAGGCGGTCGGATGCCCGAGCCGGTTGATGTGGTCCGCGCTCTGGATGCGCCAGTACCGGCTCGACCCCGAGTTGGCGTTGCGCCGGGCTGCCAGCTCGCTGCGGAGCACGGTTTCGCGTGCGGCGAACGCCGTGCCGTACGGGTTGTCCGGCCCCGAAGGCAGCGCCTCGGTGTTCACCTCCACCACCCGGTTGGCATTGCCGTCCACCGCCATGTCGAGCCGCACGCAGAAGATGTGCTGGTGGATCGGGGCTGACACGTGCGGCGCCACCTGGCGGGCGAACGTCAGATCATCGCCGTCTCGGTGTGACCGCGTGGTGAGGATGCCGGTCAGCTTCACCTCGTAGCGGATCGTGCCGTCGAGGTAGAAGTACCAGAAGAACCCGTACTCGTAGTTGCCGACGGTGTGGATGGCGCTCACCACCAGCCGGCGCGAGCGGCGCACCTCGGTGGTGTCGGCGTGCCAGTCGAAGTGCTTCCAGCCGATGCCGAAGTCCTCCTCGTGGATGCAGATGGCGTTTGGCGTGGTCACCACCGAGCCGTCGTCGAACACCTGGGTCGAGTCGAGGTAGACGATCTCGCCCAGGCAGTCGCAGCCCAGCTGCAGCGAGTTGTTCATGAGGCCGAGGCCGAACTCGCCGGAGTCGAGCGCGTGCTTGAACGTCTGCGACGGCCGGGTGTCGCCGTAGGGAACGACCATCTCGGCCAGCGATGCCCGGTCGATGATGGGCCGCACCCGGCCCCCATCGTCGTAGGCGATCCGGTGCAGCACCAAACCCTCGGTGTCGTCCATGACGACGCGCATCGACCACTTCTGCCAGCGCAGCTCGTTGTCTTCGAGCGTGAAGCTGGTGCCCTCGGGCTGGGTGATCTCGATCGGGCGCAGATCGGTGCGCATCGGCCCGAAGTCCTCGGTGACCGCGTCGACGTCGTAGTTGCCGCGCTCGGAGGCCACCGGCCATTGGTCGAAATCGGTGACGTGCAGCACTTCCAGCGTGTCGACATCGATGTGCACCATCAAGCCATCGAGCGGGTACGCGTATCCGTTGTCGGCAGGGTTCGGGCGCCAGAAGGCGATGCAGCGCTGCACGCGCCGGCCGATCTCGAAGTCGAAGTCGTAGTCGCCGGTGGGCCAGGGGTCGATCTGCACTTGCGAGGTATCGGTGATGCCGCGCTTGGCCAGCGCAGCGGCGAAGCCCGGGTCCTTCCGGCAGGCGTCCATCACGGCGAACAGCTCCGCCATGCCCACCCGGGGCACCACGCCGGGGTGGTGCGTCCACGAGTCGACCTCGCCGCGGGTCACCGACACCACGGCAACGTGCACTTGGCCGTTCTCGTGCACCACTACCTCGAATCGCCGATCTGTGACGGTGTCGGGCGTCCACGCTGCCACTTCGGCCTTGGGCGGCTCCCAGATGCAGAAGCCGTGAAAGCGCGCGTCCGCGCCGATGCGCCCGCTGCGACGCAACACCTCGATGGCGGCGTGAGCCTCCGCTTCGGTCATCATCGACAGCGGGTGAATCGAGGGTGCGTCCGTTCCCTCGACCGGTGTTTCCAGCAGTGTGTCGGCCATGGCTTCACGCTACGCGGTGCACCGCGCATACGCGGTCGGCGTGATGAACGTCACTAGTCTCGCTCACTACGGTTCCGCACCCGATTGGCCCAGAGCTCGCCCGATGACTGGAGTCCGTACGTCGTGACCGAGGGGGATCTCCGCAGCCGCGTCCGGCGCCACCTCGAGTTCATCTATCCGGCGATGCATACCGATCGTCTCGTCGAAGAGGTGCTCTCCACGCTCGGGCTCGACGGCACTGAGGGCGCTGCCGCAGGCGGCCCGCGGTGGGATGAGCACGACGTGGCGGTGATCACCTACGCGGACTCGATCACCGAGGCGGGCAAGGTGCCGATGCAGACGATGCACGACCTGCTCGACGACCTGACGGGCGACGTCGTATCGGTCGTGCACGTGCTCCCCTTCTACCCGGCGAGCTCCGACGGCGGTTTCGCCATCACTGACCACCGTGCTGTGGACCCGCGGCTCGGCTCCTGGGAAGACATCACTGACTTGAGCGAGACCTACACGGTCATGGCCGATCTGGTCGTGAACCATGTGAGCGCCGATCACCCGTGGATGGAGCAGTTCTGCAGCGGGGAAGAGCCCGGCAGCCGTTACCTGCTCACCGCCGAGCCCGAGGACGACCTGTCGAGCGTGGTGCGTCCTCGCACCACGCCACTGCTGCGCGAAATCGAGACCCCCGACGGCCCCCGGTTGCTGTGGTGCACCTTCAGCTTCGACCAGATCGACCTGGACTTCGCCGAGCCTGAGGTCTTGATTGATTTGCTGCGCACCGTGGCCCGCCTGGTCGACGCGGGCGTTCGGTGGTTCAGGCTCGACGCCATCGCCTATCTGTGGAAGGAGCTCGGAACCTCCTGTGTGAATCTGCCCCAGACGCACGAGTTCGTGAAACTGCTGCGCACGCTGCTGGACGCACGCTGTCACGACTCGGTCATCATCACCGAGACCAACGTGCCGCACGACCAGAACGTGGCGTACTGGGGCGACGGCGACGAAGCCCACCTCGTCTACAACTTCAGCCTGCCGCCGCTGGTAGCTCACACGATGCTGTCGGGCTCATCGGTGGCAATGCAGCAATGGCTGGCGAAGCTGGAGACGCCGCCGACGGGAACGTCGTTCTTCAACTTCATCGCCAGCCACGACGGCATCGGCCTGCGTCCGGTGGAGGGGCTGCTGAGCGTCGCCGAGATCAACCGGCTCATTGCCGCGGCGCACAGCGCGGGCGGCACCCACTCAGAGTTCGACACCCCCGAGGGACCCAAGGCCTACGAGCTGAATGTCTCGCTGTGGGACCTCTTCGCCGGCGACGGCGATCCGCTGGGCGTGGCGCAGTTCCTTGCCGCGCACACGATCATGCTGAGCCTCGCCGGCGTCCCTGCCCTGTACGTGCATGCACTGCTGGGCACCCCGAGCTACTGGACGCCGATCAGCGAGCCGCCGCGCATCGTCACCGCGCATGGCCTGCCGCCGGTGGAGCAGAACAATCGCACCATCAACCGGCGCAAGGTCACGTTGGATGAGGCCGTCGACCTGCTCGGCGCGCAGGATGGGATCCGGCGCAGGACCCTCGTGGAGCTCGTGCACCGCATGCTCATCCGCCGTGCGCAGCCCGCGTTCCATCCCGACAGCCCGCAGGTGTCGCTGGACCTGGGGCCGCAGGCCCTGGGCGTGATCCGCGGCGACGCACAGCGCGGCCAGACGGTGGTGTCGGTGACCAACGTCAGCCACACCCATCTCACCGTGGATCTCGAAGTGCTGTCGTCCCTCTGCCCGGCGGGCAGCGCAGGCAGGCAGTTCGGCGAGGCCGGCTGCGTGGACCTGCTGAACGGTGCGCTGCACGGCCCGTCGGACCGAGTGGACTTGGCGACGGGCCAGACGATGTGGCTGTGCCTGGAGTCCGAGCGTCGGGAGCCCGCTCACGCGCACCGGCCGACGAACCTGTAGCTCCTCGCCAGCGATCTGCCCGGCAGGGCGAGCCGTCGCGAGGCTCAGGCGTTGTCGAGCTCGACGGCGTCGTAGAGCTGACCGAGTACGTCGGGCAGCGCGCTCTGCACCCTCGACCAGTTCGGGATGAACGGTGTGCCCATCGGGTCGTTCAGGAACTCGTCGCCTGCTTCCATGATCGCCGAGGCGAACAGCTCCACGGCGGTCTCCTCGGCGTGCAGGTCGAAGTCGAAGCCGTTGAACGTGGCGTCGTTGCGGTAGTGGCTGACGAGGTCGAGCGCGTTGCGGTAGTAGACGGCCTTGACGGTGCGGAAGATCTCGGTTCCCAGCGTGGTGCCGTCGATGGCCAGCTTGCGGTAGATGGCCTTGGCGATGTCGCGGCTCATCTTGTGCAGGCCCGCATTGGCGTCTTCGAGCGAGAGGTCTTGGTGCTTGTGGTCGTAGCGCCCGCACAGGTCGACCTGGCAGATCCGGCGCCCCTGGTAGATGCGGTACACCTCCGACAGCACGCCGATCTCGAGCCCCCAGTCGCTGGGGATGCGGATGCTGCGGGTCATGTCCAGCTTCATCGCGAACTCGCCGGCCAGCGGGTAGCGGAAGGCGCCCAGGTAGCGCAGGTAGTCGTGCTCGCCGATCGTGGCCCGCAGTGCCCGCAGCAGCGGCGTCACCAGCAGGCGCACGACGCGCCCGTTCAGCCGCGCCGAGGCGCCCTCGCCGGCCCGGTAGTAGTAGCCCTTCGAGAATGAGTACCCGAAGGTGGGATGCAGGATCGGGTACAGCAGTCGTGCCAGCAGGCCGCGGTCGTAGGTGAGGATGTCGGCATCGTGCAGGGCGACGTTCTCGCAGCGTCCCGAGGCCAGGAAATAGCCCAGGCAGTACCAGACGTTGCGGCCCTTGCCCGGCTCGGTCGGTGCCAGCACCCGGTCGGCGAGCACCTCGTCGATCTTGCGCAGCAGCGGGCCGTCGTTCCACAGCAGGCGGGTGCGCTGGGGCAGCCGGGCGAAGAACCGCCTGGCGCTCGCGAACTGGGCCTCGTCGGCCCGGTCGATGCCCACGATGATCTCGTCGATGTAGGCGACCTTGGCGATCTCGTCGACGATGTTCCCGAGAGCGGGCCCTTGCAGCTCGCTGTACAGGGCCGGGATGATGAGCGCGATCGGTCTGCGACGTGAGTAGTCGAACAGCTCGCTCTCGAAGCTCTCGACGGATCGGTCGCCAAGGCGATGGAGCGTCGCGATCGACTCGTGCTGCTGGAAATCGGCCACGACGACTCGCTTGGATTGCTTGCTGATGGTGAAGCTACTGCCATCGGGTTCATCGGCCCGTTGGGGGGCGCGCGGTAGGGTGCGCCATGGCCCGATCTCAACCCTCTGAGCGGGGCCGATTCCCCTCGCTGGACAGCAAGTTCGCCACTGATGGGCTGACCTTCGACGACGTGCTGTTAGTGCCTGACGCGTCCGACGTTCTGCCCGATGCGGTCGATACGTCGTCGCGATTCACGCGGGGCATCACGCTCGCCGTCCCGCTGGTGAGCGCAGCCATGGACACCGTCACCGAGGCGCGTCTGGCGATCGCCATGGCCCGTCACGGTGGCATCGGCGTGATTCACCGCAACCTGTCGGTCGCCGATCAGGCTGCCGAGGTCGACAAGGTGAAGCGCTCCGAGTCGGGGATGATCAACGAGCCCTTCACGCTCGGCCCCGACAACTTGGTGTCCGAAGCCGAGGACCTGATGGCCCGCTTCAAGATCAGCGGGGTGCCGATCACCGATCCGGCGGGTCGGCTGGTCGGGATACTCACCAATCGCGACCTGCGCTTCGAGACCGATTGGAGCCGTCCGATCCACGAGGTGATGACGTCGGAAGGGCTGGTGACTGCGAGCGCCCCGACCACTCTGGAAGAGGCCCAGGTAGTACTGGCCCGCCACCGCATCGAGAAGCTTCCGATCGTCGACGACGACTTCCGGCTGGTGGGCCTGATCACGGTGAAGGACATCCAGAAGCGCATCCAGTTCCCGAGTGCCTCCAAGGACGAGCAGGGCCGTCTGCTGGTCGCCGCCGCGGTCGGCACCGGTCCCGACACCATGGAGCGTGCAGCGGCGCTGGTGGAGCGTGACGTGGATGCCATCGTGGTCGACACTGCTCACGGCCACAGCCGCGACGTCATCGAGACCGTCGCGAAGATCAAGGCCAACCACGCCGCGGAGGTGGTGGCAGGCAACGTGGCTACCGCCGATGCGGCACGCGCGCTCATCGAGTCGGGCGCGGATGCGATCAAGGTCGGCATCGGACCGGGCTCGATCTGCACAACCCGGGTGGTGGCCGGGGTGGGGGTGCCGCAGATCTCGGCGGTGTTCGACTGCGCATCGGAGGCGGCTGCTGCCGGGGTGCCAGTGATCGCCGACGGCGGCATGCAGTTCTCGGGCGATCTCGCCAAGGCGATCGCCGCGGGGGCGCACAGCGCCATGGTGGGCAGCCTGCTGGCGGGCACCGACGAGTCGCCCGGCGAGGTGGTGCTGTACCAGGGCGAGCGCTTCAAGGAGTACCGCGGCATGGGCTCGGTGGGTGCCATGAAGGGCCGCAGCTACTCCAAGGACCGCTACTTCCAGGACGGGCGCGAGGTGGAGGAGTTGGTGCCTGAAGGGATCGAAGGACGGGTTGCCTACAAGGGCCCGCTGGCCGGTGTGCTGCACCAGCTCGTCGGCGGGCTGCGTCAGGCGATGGGCTATTGCGGCGCCACCAGCATCGACGACATGCGGCTGCACACCCGGTTCGTGCGCGTGACTGCAGCCGCCCTGCGCGAGAGCCACCCCCACGACATCATGATCACCAAGGAGGCGCCCAACTACCGGGTGCCGACCTGATCAGCCCCAACCCAATCAGCACAGGGGCGCCCAACTACCGGGCGCCGACCTGATCAGCTTCCTCTTTGTTGCTGAGCTGCTCCAGCCGTTCCCATTCGTCGATGAGGCTGCTGTCGGTGTCGCGCACGAGGTCACCGAGCCAGCGTGTCAGCTCCACGATGTCGTCGGTGCGGCGGTCCTCGGGCACGTTGCGCACGAGCGCCTTGTAAGCATCGCTGAGGTAGCGCAGCAGCACCCCCTCCGAGCCCTTGATGCCGTAGTGGTTGACGTACTCGCGGAAGGTCATGGCCCGTTCTCGCAGGTCACGCGCCACTGACTTGGGGCGGACGTTGTCGTTGCGCAGCCAGGGGTGGTGGGTTGACCAGGCGTTGAAGCTGTCGTACAGCCAGTCGCGCAGCGGCTTGGGCCACTCGACCTCTTCGAGGCGCTCCATGCGCTCCTCGTACTCCACGCCCTCGGCCTTCATCTCGGCCAGCAGGTCGGTGCGGGCCAGGTCTCGC
>JAJDTF010000115.1 GCA_022827265.1 Acidimicrobiia bacterium
CACCAACAACCTGCTCCAAGTCCTGCGCCGCAAAGCCCACGGCTTCACCAACCACGCCAACTTCGAAGCCCGCGGCATCCTCACCACATAGCCTGACCCCACCGAGCCCAGCAGCCCCATCCCAAAAAAACGCGAAGGCTCCAGAAGCTAGAGGATAACGGCGCTTACCCACGACATACGCCGCACGGGGCGCCCGGCTCTGGTTGACCGGGATGTCCGATGCCCCGGAAGTCGAGGCCACCGACGCCGAGTTCGATCCATCTGTCGACCCGGTGTTGTGTTCGCCGTTTGAGGAACCTCGACAGCATTGGTCGCTTGACCGCACCGGCCGAGCCAGAACGGGCTTCGCCCCGGACGACGGGCGGCGGCCGTCGATGCTCATCAACCCGGTACCGGCGGACGAGAAGTCAGATGCGCTGCAGCTGGCGCTCAACGACGTACAGCTCAATGATCTGATCAACGACATCCGCGCCAAGGTCTCGACGTGGCGAGCCGGCGGCTACCAAGGCGCAACGTCGGTGACCGTGCGACTGCTGGAGCACTGGGCTGACGAGCGGGGCTGCAAGCTGCGGCCGTTCTTCGCTCAGCGCGAAGCCATCGAGACCCTGGTGTGGCTGCGCGAAGTCGCCACACGGCAGACACCCGAGCGGCGAGAACTGGAAACGCTGTCGCGCCAACACAACGACGAGATCGTCCGCCACGCCGTGAAGATGGCGACCGGCACCGGCAAGACGGTCGTGATGGGAATGCTGATCGCCTGGCAGACCCTCAACGCCGCACGGACCACCCGCCGGCGCAACCTCATGCACGGCGAACGATTCCTCGTGCTCACGCCCGGCCTCACGGTGCGCAACCGCCTCGCCGAGCTGAAGCCGTCCAGCCCCCACAACGTCTACGACGACATGGGACTGGTGCCACGCGACCTGCGCCCGGTGCTCAACCGTGCCCGGGTCGAAATCATGAACTTCCAGGCGTTCAACCGCCAGAACCTCAACACGCTGGGCTTCCCACGCAGCGGATCGAAAGGCGGCCGAGCGCACCGTGACCTGATCGGAAAGCCAGAGGGAGACGAGCACCTCGAGAGCTACGAGCAGTCCGCCCAGCGCGTCCTCAAGTCGCTGCTGACCGCCAACGCATACGGCAACCTCGTCGTGCTCAACGACGAGGCGCACCACTGTTACCTGCCCAAGTCGCAGGCCAAGCGCAGTGCCGAGGACAAGAAGGAAGACAAGCGCGCCGCGGTGTGGTTCAACGTGCTGCGCAGCCTGCGAGACATGGGCCAGCTCGGCCAGACGAACCAATACGGGCAGGCCTCGGTGGTCTACGACTTCTCGGCCACGCCGATGTGGATCGACACCTCGGGGCGGGCCACGCCCGAGCCATTTCAATGGGTCGCATCCGACTTCGGTCTGATGGATGCGATCGAGTCGGGGCTGACGAAGGTGCCACGAGTGCCCGTCGACGACGACTCGATCCAGGAGCGAACCGTCTGGCGCAACCTCTACGAGGCAACCGACAAGAAGAAGATCCCGAGGCCCAGCGAGGACGGCCCGGCCGCGGTCATCCCCGCGCCGCTGAGCAACGCGCTCAACGCCCAGTACGACGACTACAAGGACCACTTGGCGCTGTGGACTCGCGTGCGGCCCGACACAGCGCCGGTGATCATCGTGGTGGCGAACACCATCGACAACGCCAATGCCCTGTACGAGCACATCGCCGGCTGGGAGGACAGCGACGGCGTCCTGCACGAGGGCGTCTACCCGGAGCTCTCCAATGTCATGCAGGGGCAGTGGACCGACGATCTGCGCACCATCGTCGTGCACTCCAACCTCGACGACAGCAGCGATCTGCCGGCCAAGGCGGCGAAGCTGATCAAGGCTCAAGGGCAGCGTTTCAACGAGCGGCGCGGACGCTCCAAGGATGCGCTTGAGACAGTGCGAGAGGTGCTGAACACGGTCGGCAAAGCGGGCCGTCCAGGCGCCCGGGTGCGCTGTGTGATCTCGGTGGGGATGCTCACCGAAGGCTGGGACGCCCGCAACGTGTCCCACATCGTCGGCTACCGGGCGTTCTCCACGCAGTTGCTGTGCGAGCAGGTCACGGGCCGTGCGCTGCGCCGCACGTCCTATGAGGACTTCCGATTCGACGGGACGGGAAGGCTGCGCCCCGAATACGCCGAGGTGGTCGGCATTCCGTTCGAGTTCATGCCGTCGAGGGGCGGCAACACCGTCACCGCTCCGCCGCGCCCGGTCACCCGTGTGCACACAGTGCGAGGGCGCGAGAAGTACCGGATCGTGTGGCCGCAGGTGCGTGAGTACCAGCGGGTCACGCCGAGCCTCAAGCTCGAATTCGACGAGTCCAAGTCGAAGGCGTGGAAGATGAAGCCGCAGACGGGCGCGTCGATGGCTGTGCTCAGCCCGCATGTCGGCGAGGAGAAGATCCTCCACGCCAGCAGCCGGCGTGGCGAGGCCGAATTCAGGATCGCCCAGGACATCGTGGCGGAGTTCCGCCGCAGCACCGACGACGACACCGACGGCACGAGCCTGTCGCTGTTCAGATCGGCACGGCGCATTGTCGGTGAGTGGCTCACGCTCGACTACGTCGAGTGCGACGACCCCGCCGTGCTGCTCGTGGAAGAGGGGCAGCGGCGCGATGCGGTGCTCACGATCCTCGATGCATGCACCAGCGAACGTGGTCACGAGCACCAGCGAGTAGCTGTGCTCGACAGCCCGCCGCGGCTCGACACCAGCGACATCGACTTCGACACCACGCTGCACCACATTCACGAGGCGCAGCGCAGCGAGCTCTCCCACGCCGCATGCCACTCGAACCTCGAGAGGCGGGTCGCGGAGATTCTGGACACGCACAAGCAGGTCGAGGCGTGGGCACGCAACTTCCAGACGGGCTGGTCGGTGCCGTACTTCTTCAACGGCTCATGGCGACGCTACGAACCTGACTTCATTGCCCGTCTCGCCGACGGCACCAACCTGATCGTCGAATGCAAGGGCATCCGCGACGACAAAGCGATCGCCGCGGAGAAGTACGTGCTCGAGCACTGGATCCCCTGCGTCGCCGGCACTGCGGCCCTGCCCGACGCTCTGCGCCGATGGGCCTTCGTAGAGATCCAAGACGCCAACTTCGCCCGGCATCAGATCGAGCAAGTCGTCGGTGCTGCAGCTGGCGACACGCTCGCAATGGCGTCGGCTAGCTGAGAACCCGAGGAGCACCCAGTGGCGACCGACTCCTACCGGCACAAGAACGCGACCCGGCGCAACAACCCCACGCCGGAAACCGAGTCGATGATGACCGACGAGGATCGCAAGCCCGAGTCGTTCACCATCAACCGGCACGAGATCGCCACGCCGGTGCTCGCCTGGGATCGGCAAGGCGAGACCTCAGCCCTCAGCGGCGATGACGCCGAGGATGCACTGCTCCGCATGGAAGCGCTGCCGCTGTATGTGCGCGAGAAGGTCTCTCCGGTCGACTTCGTCAACCAGCTCCGCAAGCCCGACAGCGGCATCCAGATCAGCACCGACGACTTCAACGGGCTGCCCGAAGGAGCCGACCCGCTCAACTTCTACGAGCACTCCGGCAACTGGCAGAACCGCCTCATCCACGGCGACTCCGCCGACGTGATGAAGAGCCTCATCGCCAAGGACGGGCTCGCGGGACAAGTGCAGATGATCTACTACGACCCGCCGTACGGCATGTCGTACCAGTCCAACTTCCAACCCACTACCGACAACCTCGACGTCAAGGACAACGACAGCGCCATTCCCGCAGGAGACGCCCTGCCCATCCGGGCATTCCGGGACACGTATCGAAACGGCGTCCACTCCTACCTCGACGGCATCCACAAGCAGTGCGTTCTCGCCCGCGAACTGCTCGCCGACAGCGGATCGCTCTTCGTGCAGATCGGCGACGAAAACGTCCACCGGCTCGGAGTGCTCCTCGACGAAGTGTTCGGCGGCGACAACCGCGTCGCCACCATCACTTGGCGACCTACGGGGATGCCCTCCGCCAAGCTGCTTGGCGAGAGCGCCAGTTACATCCTCTGGTACGCCAAGGACAAGCAACAGATCAAGTTCAACCCGATCTACGAACCCCGTGATCGCCAAACGCAAATGGGGGATTTCACCTCCTATGCCGGCATCGAGGTCCCAAGAGAACCGGACCGTGCTCCGACGAGAGAGGAACGTCGCGATGTCGCATTGCTGCCAAGCGATGCACGCATGTTCAAGCGCTCGCGTCTGACCTCGCAAGGCTGGTCGGCGACAGGCAGATCAGTTGACTACTGGTACAACGGACGTTGGCATAAGTGTGGCCCGACGGAGCAATGGCGTGTCTCCGTTCATCGGCCGGGAGCCGCAGAGGACGGCCCGTGCCCAGGCGACCCGGACGGAAGGCAGCCTGAGTGCGGCATGTGCGTTCTGAGACGCCTCGGCCGTCTTTCCGACCTCGGGCCTTCGCTGCACTGGAAGCTGTACGAGGAAGAACGCCCCGGGCGCAAGATCGACAACGTCTGGCACACCGTGGCGGCACCGAAATCGAAACGTTACGTCGTGCAGACATCTGACCGAGTGATCGAACGCTGTGTGCTCATGACCACGGACCCAGGTGATCTCGTACTGGATCCCACGTGCGGAAGCGGGGCAACGGCCGACGTCGCCGAGGAATGGGGACGCCGATGGATCACCTGCGACGCGCAGCGCGTCGCTGTGGCGGTCGCCCGCTCCTACTTGTTGGCTCGGGTTTACCCGTGGCACAAGACAGCCGACTCGGGGCTGGACCCCGCAGCGGGCTTCGTGGAGGAGACGATCCCACGGGTCACAGCGGCCACCCTCGCCTACGGCACAGTGGATGATCCAGAGAACCAGATACGGCTCGTCGACCGGACGGAAGTCGAACCTCGAAAGCCCCGCATCTGCTCATCATTCACTGTTGAGTCGATCTCCCCGTATACCTACCTGCCCCTCGATGACGACTTGGCGCATGACCTACCCGCTGCGGACCCAACGGACGCCGAGACACTGATGCAGCTCCTGCGCAGCACACCGGTCTGCGATGCCAACGGCCGGCCAGCATTCGACGTCGTCGAGACCGTGCCGTGGCCCGACACGAAGCTCGTCGGCTACGGGGCACGCTGCGCGTCCGAGAGCAGGGATGCCGAGTTCACCGCCGGAGTGATGATCGCCGCAGCCGATGCCACAGTGACGATCGAAGTCGCTCGCCGAGCAGCAGTCGAGGCCCGCGACAACGATCCGGACTGCGAGAACCTCGTCATCATCGGCTACGACTTCGAAGCAGGCATCCCGCCGGCCGTCGGACCGGTCCACGTCCACCGTGTCGTCGCTTCCCGCGACCTCCGTCTGCCTGAGACCGTCAAGCGCTCGGCGGATGGCGGCTCATTCGTGCTGCTCGCCGAACCCGACGTGATCCTCAACACCAGCGATGAAGGCGTCACCGTCCACTTGCTCGGCTGTGACACCTACGACCCCGCAGCGAACCGAGCGCGCGGCTACGGCACCGACGAGGTCGAGTGCTGGATGCTCGACACCAACCACGACGGCTTCTCGTTCCGGGTGCGCCGCGCCTACTTCCCGAACGGATTCCGCAAGGGCAGCGACATCAAGAAGCTCATCGCCAAGATCCCTAAGCGCGAACGAGACGAGCACGCCCTCGACAACATCCAGTCCACCATCTCCCAGCCGTTCGCGCCGCCCGACCCCGGACGCAACATCGCCATCAAGGTCATCACCACCACCGGCGCCGAAATGACCACCACCATCGACGAAGGCTGGTAGCGAGTGCCACTGAGCGACTAGATTCTCGGGGCGGCCGAGCGTATCGGGACTCTTCGGGTGGATCCGGTGGCTCAGTTGTCATGGTGGGCGCCGAGTAGGCCAGGATGATTCTGTCGGCCGTATCACGGCATGTGTTGTATCCGCATACAAACTGGAGACTAGGCAAATGGCATTTAGAAGTCGAGGTGGTGAGCAGAGTAGTTACGACAACCCCGAACAGCTTCACCATAACCTGCCCAAGGGTCCTGACGCCGTTGCCAATCTCTGGACCCACCAGAGCGATGTTCTTAGAGCATATGTGAACGAGTATCTGGACTCACCGGATATCGCGCTTGAGCTCCCCACCGGCACCGGCAAGACACTGCCGGGGCTCTTGATCGCCGAATGGGTCAGGAGAAATCGGAAGTGCCATGTCGCGTATGCTTGTCCGACTCGTCAACTGGCTCGGCAAGTCGACCGAGTTGCACTGCGCGAAGGCATATCGACATCGTTGCTGATAGGTCCTCACGCTGCTTGGGATGCACGGGCGCGCGCGTCCTTCGCAGCTGCGAAAACTGTGGCTGTAACCACATACAGTTCGATCTTTAACTCCAGCCCCAAACTCCCCGCTCTCGGACTCATAGTGTTCGATGACGCACATGCAGCTGAACAGTATGTTGCAGGTGCCTACGGCATTCACATCGACCGACAGGAGGATGAGCAGAGCTATCGGAGCGTTTTGGACGCCGTTGGATCCGCTCTCGATGGCGTACATCTTGAACGCCTACGAGACCCCGCCGCAGCATCGTCAATTGAGGTTGGTTTGCGTCTCGTCATTCCCGCTCAGAGTGTCGAAATGCAACGCCAGCTCGACTCAGCACTCGCGAAATCTCTGGCTGGCAATATGAGATTTCAAATGGCGATGGTTCGTGAGGGGCTAGCGAGTTGTCTCGTGCTAGTTGGGCCGCGGGCGATACTAGTTCGGCCCCTCATCCCGCCCACGAGCCAAAATGCACTCTTTCGCGAGGCAGAGCAGCGGATCTATCTGTCAGCAACATTGGGCAGTGGGGGCGAACTAGAGCGTGCCTTTGGACGGGAGAAGATCACGCGGATTCCGCTGTCCGACACCTCGCCGGTACCCCGTTCTGGCCGCCGCTTCGTTGTATTTGCTGATCTGGTCGATGGTATAGATCAGCGTGAGTTTGTTTCCCGCCTCGTAGAGCGCGCTGGCAAAGCCTTAGTACTGACACCTGATGGTGTTACTAGAGATCGCCTTGTCAGTGTGTTGCAACGAGATGACTGGCCACTCTATGGCAATGAAAACATTGACACCTCGCTCGATCACTTTAGGGAACAAGAGCACGGCATCTGTGCTTTGGCAGCCAGATATGATGGTATTGACTTGCCCGATGATGAATGTCGACTTGTCGTCTTGGAAGGGCTTCCCAATCGGACTACGCTGCTGGAGGCATTCCTT
Organism: Acidimicrobiia bacterium; assembly: GCA_022827265.1. Taxonomy (GTDB): domain Bacteria; phylum Actinomycetota; class Acidimicrobiia; order Acidimicrobiales; family Poriferisodalaceae; genus Poriferisodalis. Next base: position 7,258 of record JAJDTF010000115.1, read on the forward strand.
AGCAGCCAAGCCAGAGCAGGATCGGCATTGGCGGAACGGGCGAGGACTCGTGTTACTCAGGCTGCCGGGCGGTGTACTAGGGGCCCGTCAGACTATGCTGTAGTCGCGGTTCTGGGGCCCGACCTCACGAATTACCTCATTTCCCCTGGCAATATGAATGCGCTCGATGCAGAAGCGCAGGCCGAGATTCAATTCGGTTTAGACAACAGTTCTATCTCGTATCAAGAAGCCTTAGGCAATGTGGAGTTGTTTCTTTCGCGCGATCCAAACTGGTTCGAGGATGGCGAACCTGCCATCATGGAAGTGCGGCACTCTGTTGATAAGCAACTACCACAGGGCAGCGATGCCCTAATGCGAGCTGTATCGAACGAAGTCGATGCATGCACAGAAGCCTGGCACGGCCGGTGGTCAGAGGCCAGCGCCAAGATGGAGCGTGCGGCAATGAGGGTAGGCGAAGGAGGGGAGGAAACACGCGGATATCGGGGGCTCCTGCTGTATCTAGCTGGCGCGTGGGCATATTGCGCGAGCGCTACCCATGGTGACCAAGCTATGGCTGCGCGAGCATCTGACCTGGTACGGCAAGCTGAAGAGGCGGCACATCCTGCCAAGTGGGTCAAGTTGATGATGCCCATATCTCCCGACACTTCATTGAGGATGGCGCCTGAGGATGAATTCGCTGTGCGCCAAATCATGAAGATATTGAAGAAGCAGGGTCCAAGCGCAATTGATCGACGAATTGACCGTATGGTTCAAAGCTTGTCACAAACTGAACCCTCATCATATGAGGTGGCCATTACTGAACTCGGTACGTTCCTAGGTGCTGAGGCGTCAAAGCCTTCAGCTAAAGGTAGATGCGACTCAGCATGGTGCTGGGCCGATCATCGATGGGCGGCCCTTGAGGCGAAGAGCGGGCAGCTACCAAACCGGCCAATTCCGCACAGTGATATCCGTCAGATTGGTGACCAATTGCGACTCATGAGGCAGGATCGCGATGCCGATAGTATCCCTCCCGATAGCGCTGCGATATTGATATCGCCGCGGCAACTTCTTGAGCCAGATGCTATCGGGGCAGCTGAGGGCCACGTTTATCTTGTGACCCCAGCGGAGATTCTGAGTATCGCGGAAGCGGTAGCGAAGGCGTGGGAAACCTTAAGCCGGCCGAGCAAGTCTACTGATCAGGGCGCAGGCCGAAGGCAAGTTCACAGACATCTTCAGGAACACGGACTCTTGCCGTCTCTCGTTTTGGATCGCTTGACGTTGCGACCAGCCAGTTAAAGCGCCTATCCGTCCAAGATGCGATTCTGTTGCGGCGGCTCAATGCTGATCATATGAGCTGGGCCAATTGATCATTAGCGAACTGAGAGGATGATGCCTTGAGCTTTAGAAGGTAACCGATCAGTGGCGCCGGCGTTGCTGACGAGTCGCCCGAAATTTCTCCATGCTTGAGTGCGAAAATCCCCGCTGGCCTCGGAGAAGGCTGTTTCAACTTTATCCATCTTGCCCGGCTGTGCACCAGTCGTCTGATTACCGTAGGGATGATCAGTCTCCGGCAGCCGCCGCTCAGGAGGTACCAGGTCCAAAGAGCGAGCGGTACGTAGGTTGCGAGCGTTAATTGAGAAATAGCAGCCGAGATCGACCGCCCGCCGAGTCTGCGACGCTGTGCCGTTCCACCAGTGCAGTACAACGGTTGAGCAGCGATGGCGTTCGAGCATCTCGACTACTCGGCCCGTTCGGCCTGCACTGTGAACAGACGCGATGCATGCTGCTTCGTCGTGTGCAGTCAGCGCTTGGCTGAAGATCAACTCTTGTCGTGATGCAGGTACAGATGACCAGCGGTCAAGGCCGACCTCGCTCAGTAGCGGTGTTTGGGTTAGCTGATGGCGCAGGCGATCCAAGTCGAAGTCGGCGACCGCTTCGGGTACACCAGGGTGGACCCCTACGCCCCACACTGCGAGTGGGTCGTCGCGATGCATCGCGCTTTCAAATTCTGCTTGGGAGCGCAGCGCTATCAGAATAAACGCCCGTAGTGACAGCAGCGCTCGGGGCTGGATGTCAACGGCGACATGCGCATGGGCGTCGAGTGGAGGCAGCGGAGTAGTCACGGGAGAATCGCTGCGATTTCATCGAGACCACGCTTCACCAGGTCGACGGCATCTGCGTAGGAGGCCCCGGCTGGGAGTCGAGCGGTGTGGAGATTGGCTCGAATATCGCGGAGTCCGCTCGGTCGGTCGGCAGCCGCAATCGCGTACTGGAAGGCCGCGATATCGACGCGCTGTCGCTGTGTGTGCCAGTCGCCTGGGGTGCCCACACTGTCCGTTGGTTCGGCGTAGTAGAGGGTCTCGTCGGTCAGACCGGCTGCGCGGAAGGCCCCGCGGCGAACGAGGCAGCCGTAGCACAGGCCGCAATGGTTCGTTCCTTTCGGCTTGGGAACGCGCAACCCGGTTCGCTTGGCGCAAGAAAAGGATGCGCTCAGCGCGCTGGAAGCGTTGAGGTGGCCCCATCGGCTGGCTACCTCTCGGAACATCTCCCCCTTAGTGCGTTCAGCAAACGGATTGGTGAGGTCGTTGTGGGCTCCGACTCGACCGAGGATTTCGCGCAGATCCGCCATGTATCGGGGGTGAGTTGTCCTCGTGGAGTGGGAGCCCGTGCGTTCCGGCGTGAGTGGGACGTTGAGCGACGCGAAACCGTTCTCGGGCACCAGAAGCGGCTTCTGGTCAACCGAGGCAGCCAACAGGCCGAGCGCGAAGAACAGCAGCGACCGGCTGCGAGATGTGGCTTCTGCTAGCGCAGGGCCCTTAGCCCTGTCTTGGCGGAGCTGGACATAATGCGTCAAGCCTTGAGCTTCCGCGCCCCAGAGGCGTCGAAGTTCGTTCTTGACTGCGTGCTGGCCCGCATCGGTGTGGGACACGAAGCACGTTCGGTCGACGGATCCGAGGACTAGCGCCCCGCTGAGGGAATCTGCGCCGCCGCTGAGAAGCATGTATTGGGCTGCACTCATCGAATCGGCCGCGGGGCTTAAGGCACCGAGGTCAACCGACACAGGCCTGATTTGCCAATGGTCGCCGGTGAGGAAGCCCAGCGTCCGCTGAAGATGGGCAAGCGATGGCGTCCAACGGTCTGGACGCTCCATCGGTACGACGATCTCGAGGTTGCGCTCCCACGAGCGCGGCCGCCGATGAGCCTTGTCCGCGAGGACTGTGGCGACACCGAGCCTGACGAAATCCCGATTTGACGCTAGGGAATCTCCGAAACTCGCCAACGTCACGTCCAGATTTGTCCTGAAATGCGACTCGGTTGCGTCGTCGGACCACAAGACTCCTCGTGTTGGAGCCGTACGACCGGAGGGGCCGAGGGAGAGCTCGAGAGTCGATGTACTCACCGCCGTGCCTCCCAAACCCCAAGGATGTCGTCGTAGACGCGAGCTACCAAGTCGGGTAGCTCTGAGGCCGAACCATCTATCTGGAGGCCTGCTTCAATCTCGCTGCGCACACAGATTCGAATGCTCGCGCGCAGCGATCGCTCGCTTGCGACGGAGTCCGCGCCATCGCCATCCCCGTCGCGAAAGTTGTGGCCGATCTCATGTGACACCTTGCGGTACACGTAGTCGCTGACGAACTGTGCGATGAGTTCATGTATCTCGCTTGGTCGTTCTTGGTCGAGGGCCCAAGCTGCTGTCTGGACCGTCGCCCATCGGATGTCTTCGTCGTCGGCAGTACTTGGATCATTCCCGGTCGCCGCATCTGCGATGGCGATTGCTCGGTCCCAGTTGTCTTCGAGCGCCTCAAGGTCGGCGAGGCGAAGCCCGATTTCAGCGAGCCCATTGGCATCCGCACGTTGATAGGCCGAGATTCCCGCCACAGTTCTGGCGCCTGCGCGGGCCGCGGAGCGTCGGAAACCTGTGGATCTCGCACCTGAACTGCCTGAGCTCGAGGAGTCAAACAACCCGCCGCCGCGCGCGCCGCCGGGACCGTCTGCCCCAGACCGCAGTGCCCTAGCGATCCGCCCAAGGACAGCCGCTGGCAGCGGCACAGCCGATGTCTCGTGCTGTTGAATGCCCTCGTCGTCGGTGGCATCCCCTTCAGGCACGTCCTGAGAATCGCCATCGTCGGTAGCTCCCCCGTCAGGGAGGCTGTCAAGCCAGTCGTCCAAGTCAGCGTCGGAGACGTCGTCCCACAGCTTGTTGCTGCCGGTATGTGGAGCTGATGTGCCCATTCGTCATCCCTCTGTCGGGTTAAGGCGCTGTTGCGCAGCCTTCTGAGACTGAGCTGAGAGTTGGCCGGAGTCTCGCCACTCCTCGATCATCGAGCGGATGGAGGAGAGGATCGGCGACCGAGGCGGGGCCAGTGCGTACAGCAGCACCGGGTCAACCTTGTCAGCGGGCAACCGAGCTATCTCGGCAGCGACCGTATCGGCCACCAATTCACCCTTGTGCGCCAGTCGGCCCAAGGTTTCTGCGTAGTCGGGTTGGAGGTTCGGTTGGGAGCGAATGGCCTGGGCGACGTAGCGTCCGAGATGAACTGCGTCTTCCACAGGGAGACTGTCAATGCCTCGCTGAGCCCTGTTGCGCCGAGATTCGTTACTCGACATGAGATCTGATGCCTTCTTGCGCAGATGCTCCGGAAGTGCATGCACGGCGACCACCTCGCCCTGTAGCGAGGCCGCCAAGAGCACATAGCGACGGATGGTGTCGGCGTCAATGTTGGGTGACATCCGGTGCCACTGCGGCAGGGTCCCCGCGGCATCTTCATCTTCTTCGATGGACGCCAATCTGGCCTCCAGCACGTCGGAGCGCACCCAACCCAGGAGTGTTCCGAATTCGTTGGCGTGAACCTGCTCAAGCACCATGAGCTTGGCGACAGCAGCCTGATCGACATCTAGGCCCTTGGATCGAGCCAAGTGTTCACGCTGGCTCATCTCATTTAGAAACCGCTTGACTCTTCGAGGGTTACCGTCAAGGCCGACATGCAGCAATGGAGCCAGTCGGCGGGCCAGCTCCACATCGCTTGGCTCAGCGCCCTCCGGCGCCTGGTCAGCAAGAGTTGAAATCGGCTCGTGCCTCAGGGCGTCGCAGCTCTCCCGCAGTGCTCGATCGGTGTCGTCCAACTCGCCGTTGCGTCTGCTCAGGGTGAGCAACTGGAGGATGAATGCCTCGATTGCAAGTTGGTCGAGGACTGGCACGCGAACCGGAATCTGCACGATCTTGTCGAGGTATCGCTCAGCCAGGTAGGCAGCGCCGGGCCCACTTCCGTATCGAGCAGCAATTGCGTTCCTGACTGCCGTCTCGTCAGCTGCTACCAGGAATGCCATCTTGGGCACAGAGAGAAATAGCTTGATGGCCTCCAGGACAGCGATCACAGTGCCGCTGAGGCACCGATCAAGATCATCAACTACGACGACGACCCGACGCACCCTGCTCAGCTGCGTATGGTTCACCAATTCTTCGAAGTCATCGCGGAACCCGTCGATGCTTGGTTCCGAAACGAGCCCATCGTTGCTGGATCCGAACAACTCGGCCAGCTTTTCGATACTCGGCAGATGCGCAGTTAGCGCCGTTGTCGCTGCAAGTTGAGCTGCCCGCGCCCACCTGACGCGGGACAGCAGGTCCTTGAGTTTCTCCTTGAAGGTCGTGTCGCTCTGGGCCTGACTGACACGTTCTGAAATGGCATTGAGGACGTCGCCGATCAGATGGGCCTTGGGGTCAGTATTCGGGTCGAATCCCCACGGTTCCACATAGACCACGAGGACATCTGCTTGTGAACGAAGCGCGTCCGTGACCTGCTGTGCGATCGAGGATTTCCCCGATCCCCAAGGTCCGGTGACACCTACGCATACCGGGTCGAGGTCCGGGCGGGTCAGCGCCTCGACTGTCAGGTCAACGAGAGTGGCGAAGCCGAGCCGGTCAGTCGTCGTCGGATTGTCGTCGAACAACGGGATGTCAGAGAGAGTCGGCATTCTTCGCACCTCGCTGCAGACGCTACCGAGGGTGTGTTACAGCAATGTTGTTTGGGCTGGCGCCTGATGTCTGAATGTGCCCCGAATGTCATGCGGTGGGTGGCAAATCGTTGAGTTGCTGAACAAGACGACTGGGCACTGGGTAGAGGCACGAGGACACAATCTGGCGGCCAGACCGTCGCGCAGCCCTGAGCTTCCAGGTCACCAAACATGCATACCTTCCCGTTGGTCTGTCCTTGGGCAACAAGGCCAGCCCCGACTAGCCGCTCGTTAGCGTCCTCACCGATGCAGGACAATCCCGGCAGCAGTCCAGGGTCCACGCCCAAGCCGGAGGCGCTTGCCGGTCGTGTGCCTGAGTTCGTCAGGGTCGGTGACACGGTGCGGCGTCCTGCGACCGGTTCGTCGGCGCCGGTGCGGGGGCTGCTCGTCCATCTCGAGGAGGCCGGTTTCGGCGGCGCTCCCCGGTACCTGGGTACCGAGCCTGACGGGTCGATGGTGCTCAGCTGGGTCGAGGGGTGGGTGCCGGCCGATGCCGAGTGCTGGCGGGTGTGCTGAAGTGGAGGCCACGTCAACCAGTCGTGGCAGAAGGGCTCACATCGAGAGCCAGTTCGGCCGCACGGCTGACATGTACGCGGTTTCCGAGCATCGCACCGGTTCTGACCTTGACGCATTGATGGAGTTCGCGGAACCCGTCAGCGATGACGTTGTCTTGGATGTTGCAACTGGTGCTGGTCATGTGGCGCTGGCATTGGCGCAGCTGGTGTCGTCGGTCGTCGCTGTCGACCTCGCGACCGGGATGGTCGACAAGGCACGTGAGCGTGGTGCCGAAGCCGGCGTGGGCAATCTCGAGTGCCGCGTCGCGGACGCCGAACGGCTTCCCTTCGAAGATGAGTCGTTCGATCTCGTCACGTGCCGGATCGCTCCGCACCACTTTGTCGATATCGACGCCGCCATTGGGGAGGTCGCACGTGTCCTGCGCCCCGGGGGGCGATACGTCGTGGTTGACAGCATGTCGCCGGAGGATCCCGAGCTTGATGGCTTCCTCGACGCAGTCGAGCGACGCCGTGACCCGACTCACGTCCGCAGCTATCGCCAAGACGAGTGGATGCAGCTCATCGACAGGGCTGGTCTGGTGGTGGAGCGGGTTGGGTCGGTTCGAAAGAGCCGGTCTTTCGAGTTCTGGCTCGAGCGCGGCGGCGCTCAAGGCGAAGACGCTGACGAACTGCGTGAGATGTTCCGCAGTGCAACTGCAGCAGCCAAGGAGTACTTCGAGATCGTGATTGACGGCGATGTCATCGAGAGCTTCAGCGACGACAAGATCGTCATCCGAGCGACGAGTTCGAGACCGTGACGGAGGATCCGGAAACGCTGGCTGGCCGTGTCACTGAATTCGTCAGGGTCGGTGACACGGTCCGGCGTCCTGCGACCGATTCCTCGGCGTCGGTGCGGGAGCTGCTCGTCCATCTCGAGGAGGCCGGTTTCGGCGGCGCTCCCCGGTATCTCGGTACCGAGCCTGACGGGTCGATGGTGCTCAGCTGGGTGGAGGGGTGGGTGCTGGCCGATGCCGAGTGCTGGCGGCTGGGCGCAGGCGAGCTGGCCTCGGTGGGGGAGCTGCTGGGGTCCTATCACGGCTGCGTCGCGGGGTTCGCTGCGGGCTCGGGCTTCGCTGAGGATCCCCAGGCGGTGGGGTCGGGACAGGTGGTGTGCCACGGCGACATCGCTGCGCGCAGCACGGTGTTCGCCGGCGGGCGGGCGGTGGCGTTCATCGATAGGGACGGGATATTCGTGGCGTCGCCGATGTGGGACCTCGCGCACGCCGTGTGGCAGTTCGCGCCGGTGTGCGGCGATGCCGATCGGTGGTTGGAGGGCTGGCCCGGCGCGCCTGATCGGTCGGCGCGCAGAGCTGCGTTGGTGGGCGGCTACGGGCTGGGCGCCGGGCGGGCCGATGAGCTCGCCGACATGGTGGCGGACCACACTCGCAGTTGAGCGTTCCTGGATTCTCCGGCACCACCCATCTCCGTTGACAACGTGGTCAACACTGCTTAGGCTGCACGTGTGGACGAGCAGTCGAGCATCGCACAGGTTCTCCGCAAGGCGCGCGAGGCCAAGCAGCAGTCGCTGCGGAGCGCTGCGGCTGATCTGGGCGTGAATCCGTCGTATCTGTCCCGAGTCGAGAACGGCGCCCGTCCGCCGTCAGCCAATCTGCGGGAACGGGCCGAAGTGGTGTACGGGATTGACGCCGACACACTCGCGCTGTCGTCAGGGGTCGTTCCCGAGGACGTATTGGAGATCATCCGGCGGCATCCCGAAGTGCTCGCCGAGCTGAGGGCGAAGTATGGCTGACGACGAGCGACGCAGTTGGTCTGCGGTCTCTTGGCACGAGCGCCGTGCCGGCCAGCGTCCAGGGCACGAGCACCGTCCTGAATGTGAGATTTCACGCGACGGAAATCGCTGACTTGGCTCTTGCAGACCTGTGGGGCTGACGTCAGCGCACCTTCCAGAGTCGCACTGCAGACAGGGCTGTAGAGATGCTCGATCAGGCAACCGCGTTGATGGACCGCCCCGAGAGCACGAGTTCTTGGAGCCACGCAAGTTTCACGAGCTTCGGAGTGCAGCACCTGGCGTGGCGCGGCCCTGCTTCGGCGGTAGTCGAAGTCGTGACTCCCGACCCCGGTCAGTCAGGCGCCGAATTCGTCAGTCGGGGGCTGTTCGACGCTCGAACGCTCGCCGAGAGGCATCCTGAGTCGCCGACAGCCCTCGCGAGGCTGGCAGCGGCCGAGTTCGCTGCTGGCAACCGAGTCAGCGCCGAACGAGCAGCGATGAAGGTGCTCGAGAGCGATTCCTTCGATGCCCCGGCGCTTGTCGTCGCGACCCATGTGTTCGCCTCGCTGGGCGAGTTCGCCGACGCGGAGCGCGCGGTGCGCAAAGTGCATTCGTCAGCGTCGAACGACGAGCAGAGGAACGCAGCAGCCAGCATCGGTGCGCGCGTTTCGCTGCACTTCCGTCCGCCTGAAGAAGCACTGGGGCACTTGCACGATTGCGACGACCCGGCGGGTTTGACGGTGCGGGCATGGATCCTCTCGAACATGGGAAGGCCCGCTGATGCAGTTCGGGACCTCCGGGCATCATTGAAGGCCCTGCCGGACAATCCAATCGCGTGGCATGAGCTCAGCTACGCCCACACGCTGCTGGGTTCGCACGCCAAGGCTCTCAAGGCATCTCTCACCGCTAGTCATCTCTCACCCGCGGACATGACGGTCGTGGCGTCGCTGGTCGCTCTCTTGGTCATGAAGGAGCAGTTCACCGATGCCATCAGGGCTATCGATCGGATCGCTTCGCGCCGGCCCGACAACCTTCGTTTGATTCGCCTTCAGGCTGCGGTGCAGAGTCAGTCGGGCGACACTCCGGGCGCGCTGAGGCGGCTGCGCAGGGCCATGAGAACCACAGCGTGGACGAAGGCTGAGCCCACCGAGCGGGAGGAACTGCAACTCGACGCTCGACTGCTGAGCCTCTTTCTGAAGCAAGCAGCGGGCGGACAGGATCAAGCCACGAGAGAAGCTGTCGCTGCCCTGAAGCGGTGCGGCTACCGAAGCTTGGACATCGCGTGCTTCGTCGCCGACACGACATCTTCCGTGTCGGACCTTGAGGTGCTCGAACGGGCGTACGCCGAACTCAACGGCCCACACGAAGAAGTCTCTCCACTGCTTGGGATCGAGAGCACCATCGAATATCTCCGGTTCGACTTCGACGCGAGCACCGAAGCCGCCGTCGAACGTGCCCGACTGCAACCGTGCTCCGAAACTGCCCAGATGCGTGCTTCGTACATGCTCTCGATGAGCACCGGCGACTACGAACAAGCCGCGCGGATCTGCCGCAACGGAATCCGGCTCGGCCTGCGCGGCCCCGGCCTCCGCAACAACGCAGCTTTCGCCCTGGCCATGGCGGGCGACACCGAAGCAGCCGAGCGCATCCTCCCCGACACTGACGAAGCGCCGTTGTCACTGGCGACCGCAGGGCTCATCTCAATAGTCAATGGCAATGTGCGGGACGGCGAGGCCATGTATGACGAATGCGCCACATACATGCGTGCGCACGGAATGAACGACAACGCGAATCAAGCCGAGATGCACAAGTATCTGGCACGAGCGGTAGCCGGCCTGCCCATCCCTCCCGATGCGCTCGAACCCTTCAGCAAACTGGTCAAGACCGACGCCAGATACGCGTTGATACGCAAGGCGCTCGACAGGGAAGCTGCCCGCACCTAGCTGTAATGCCCAGCGAGGTTGTTGGCCGGTGAGCTGATTCGTGATGTCTATCTCGGCAAGCATCAGTCGCCGAACGGCGCTGTCGAGGCTGCCGTCGACGTGTTCTTGGAGCACAGGTCCGCTCACAGCAGGGCTCTTCGCAGCGCTCGCAGCGGATTGGCCTCGTGCATCAGTGCCTCTGGCGTGTCGTCGCTCGAGGTTGCGCAGCGCCTGAAGCGAGCGAGATCAATCGTGCAGAAGCTGGGCCGGCTGCAAAGCATGGGCCTGTCCCAGATACAGGACATCGCAGGGTGCCGAGCTGTGTTCCTCACACAGCGCGACGCCTATCAGGTGCTCGAACGCATCGTCGTCAACAGCGAGAGGCGCTCGCAGCGGTCGCCCACGCAATTCACGACGAGGGTTCGCGACTACGTGAAGGATCCGCAGGCCTCCGGTTATCGGGCGCTGCATGTGTACACCCGTTATCAGGGTCGACGTGTGGAGATTCAGCTCCGCACCGTGCTGCAGCACGCTTGGGCGGGCACTGTGGAGGCCATGTCCGCAAGCGCCGGGTCCAGCCTCAAGCACGGCGAAGGCCCGCCGGGACCGTTGGCGCATTTGGCGAACGTGGCCGAGGTGGCCGCTGCGTATGATCTCGTCATGGACTACGCCCCGCTCTGGGCGTTCCCCACTGTTGCTGCTCGGTTCAGGAGCGCAATCGAACGACTGCAGATGCCGTGAACGTGCTCATTGTCTTTGACAAGAAGAACGCCAAGCAGGTCAAGCTTGAGGAGTTCGATGACGATCGCGAGGCGATCGAGGCGTACAACGAAGCCGAGCGCGAGTACGAGCACTTCGACAGCGATTCCGACTACGAAGTCGTTCTGCTGGGAGCCGACAGCGCCGGGGTGCTTCAGTTCACGCACCCCGGCTACTTTCTCGGCTTCGGGAGCGACAGCACTGTTGCGCAGGTCATGGGCGAGACGCTGGGCCTGTGGATCCGAGAGAACAACGTGCACACGGTCCCGTTCGGGAACCGCTGGGCGAACCGCCGTGCTGGGGCCGCTGCTCCTTATGAGAAGTTCGAGACGAAACAGGCTGCTGTGGTGGCAGGCCGCCAGCAGGCTGAAGCCGACCGGGCAGAGCACATCATCCACAATCGAGATGGCTCGATCGGCGAGCGGAAGAGCTACATGGGCGATCCGCTGCCCCTCGGCTCCCAAGCCGAGTCGGCACTTGCGAGCGACATCGCATAAGCGCGTCAGTCGCTGAACATCTCGCCGAAGCTGCGCGCTCGGCGATGCAGGACAGCCCAGCCTCAACACCTGAACCGGAAGCGAGCTCAGCTGGGTCGAGGGGTGGGTGCCCGCCGATGCCGAGTGCTGGCGGCTGGGCGCAGGCGAGCTCGCCTCGGTGGGGGAGCTGCTGGGGTCCTGTCACGACTGCGTCGCGGGGTTCGCTGCGGGTTCGGGCTTCGCGGAGGGTCCCCAGGCGGCGGGGCCCGGACAGGTGGTGTGCCACGGCGACATCGCTGAGCGCAACACGGTGTTCGCCGGCGGGCGGGCTGTGGCGTTCATCGATGGGGACCCGATCTTCGTGGCGTCGCCGATGTGGGACCTCGCGCACGCCGTGTGGCAGTTCGCGCCGGTGTGCGGCGATGCGGATCGGTGGTTGGAGGGCTGGCCCGGCGCGCCTGATCGGTCGGCGCGCAGAGCGGCGTTGGTGGGCGGCTACGGGCTGGGCGCCGGCAGGGCCGATGAGCTCGCCGACATGGTGGCCGAGGTGATCGCCGGCTATGGGCGGCGGAAGATTGCGTGAGTTCCGACTCGCCGCCAGACGATGTGCGGCTGCCCCTGGATTCGCTCTTCTCCGTAAGCGAACGTTGCGCGGCCGTCTTCGGCCCAGCTCATCTCGAACACGCCCGAGTGCCCCTGGACACCCTTGACGCGCAAGCCGGGGCGCGGGGAGCGGCCCGCTGCTAGGTCCTCGACGAACTGTGCCACCGCGAGGAGAAAGTCAGCCTGGCTGCTTCGATCCAGTCGGGCGAACTCGCGTCCGAACACGACCTCCCATTCGAACGTCGGCATCGTGTGGGACCGTAGATGCTCGTCGGGTCGCGGTTGCCTCAGTTTTCGACGGGGCTTGGGCCGGGGGCTCGGTCGGCCAAGGCTCGCAGACCGTCGAGAAACTCATCGGCAGAGTCGAAGGTCGGGCCGAGGCGGCCCGCTGCGCGGTCGACTTCGATCTGATTCTCGCCTTCTTGCCACTCCGGCGTCCAGTACCACTCTTGATCGGGGTCGCGCTCGGCGCAAGGGCGAAGCAGGATGCCGTCGCTGACGACCTCGGCCTCGAGCTCGTCTCCGTCGTGCAGGCCCGCGGCAAGTCGAAGTTCCTTCGGCAGTGTCACCTGACCGTCGCCGCTGAGCCGCGTCAACACCATGGCATCAAGATACTTGGGCACCAACGCCGTCAAGTCGGCCATATGCGCCAGTTTGGCAATGCCCGCAGTTCGCAGGCGGGCGGTGGTGCGCAAGATCGCTGCGGGGGTTCCGGCGTTCGTCCAGATGGAAGGCGAGGGGATCCTGGCCACACTCGACAGCCAGCACCGCGCCGCCGAACAGCTCCGCCCGCTCATCGCCCACGCCGCCGCTGCTGGCAGTCCTGACACGTACGGCTGAGTCTCGTCGACCAGATCGGCTGCTGTGCCGTCACCAAGCTGGCGTCACACCGAAATCAGTTGGATCGGAGCGCAGGGCTACCGTTGGGTTCGTGGCGGTGAAGAAGCTGTCGATCTCTTTGGACGAGTCGGTTGCCGAGCGTGCAGCCAGCGCCGCTGCGTCGCACGGGGTCAGCCTGTCCGCGTGGCTCAATGCGGCTGCGGAGCGGGCGATCCGTATTGAGGACGGGCTTGCTGCGGTGCGCGAGTGGGAGCAGGAGCACGGCGAGCTCAGCGCCGAGGAACGGGCCTGGGCTGACAAGGCGGTCGCTTCGGACTTGAGGGCAGGAGGCAGCGCAGTGAGGAACCGAATAGTCCCTGGACGCGTGGGACTGCTAGAGCGGCGCGGTGGTTACGCCCCCAGACGAGACTGTCCTGAGGACTTCCGCATCGAGGACGTCTTTGGCCCGGTGGAAGGAGTCTCGGCTGCCCCCAAGCCAGCAGACTCACCACAGAACGACGACAACTAGCCGGCTGCGCCGCCGAACAGATCCGCCTGCTCATCGCTCACGCCGCCGCTGCTGCTTTCCAATAAGGATTCTGTTTAGATAAGCACATCACTTATAATGCACTTGTGCTTATGAATGTCAAGCAGCTGTTTGACAGTGTTGCCATCGAGGCGATGGTGAGTTCAGACCTGCCTGCCGACCAGCTTGCAGATGCGCTGCTCGACGCCGCAGTTGACGACAAGCTCGTTCGATTTGCTGTCCAAGTGAAGAGTCGTGCCCCGTACCCCGGCGAGATTCCGCGCCTGGAGCCGTTGCGCAGCCGCCTCGCGACCGTAGGTGTGCCGTTGCTCGTGGCTCCACTTGTTTCCGAGCCGACAGGACGGGCGCTCACGGAAGCCCAGTGGTCGTGGGCCGACAGCCACGGCAACGCCGATGTCCGTGCGCGGGGCATTCGCATCAACCGCCGTGTGCCGAGCCGCGCGGTGAGCAGGACCCTGCGTGGTCTGCCCAGAGGGTCCGGATCGTGGTCGATCATGCGCTTGCTGATTTCGGACGGCATCGCCGAGGGGGAAGCCGAGCTCGCCGAACGCGCCGGTGTCAGCCAGCCTCGGGCCTCACAGGTATTGACGGCGCTGTCGACCGCTGGGCTCGTCGAGCGTCGGGGACGATCAACCTGGGCCGCAGACCGTCCGGTACTGCTCGATGCCTTCCTGAACAGCTACGCCGATGCGCGGGGGATCGCCAGCTGGTTCTACTCCTTGGATTCCCCCAACCAGGCATGCGAGCAGATCGCGGCCGTCGGAGAGTCGCTGCACGCAGACACCGTCATTTCCGGTGACGTCGCCGCCGACCGTCTCGTGCCGTGGCGCCTGCCCACGCACACGACGGTGTACACGAACGATCACCGGCTTGCGACCCAACTGGAGCTGACTCCCGCTGAGGGCCCCGACGATGCGAACGTCGAGTTGATCGTGCCCGCAGACCAGTCGATTCTGCGTATCCGCCACGAAGAAGATGCGGCGCTCGCCCACCCGACGCAGGTGATCTTGGACCTCCAGCGACTCGGCGGGGCCGATCGACACGAGTCGGCAGAGAAGATTCGCGAATGGCTGCTGACCCGCTAGCGAAGCTCGAACTGAGGTGCGCATCGGCCGCCGAACACCTCGGATTCGTAGCTCTCGCGGATGTCGCCGCGGCGATGGTCAATAGAGACAGCCGGGTCATCGGCGGGCAGATGATCTCTCTGCACGTGCTCAGGTGGGGACTGGATCTCACGCGCCTTACTCAAGACGTCGACCTCGGCGTGACGCCTCTGTTCGTGCAGACCCCAGAGCTGATCGATGGGCTTGAACGCCTCGGGTATTCGCAGAGTGCGGGCAATCGCTTCGAGAAGCTGGTCACTGGACTTCCAGCAGCAGCCAGCGACAGCCACGCAACCGTCGATGTGCTCGTTCCGGCGTACCAAAGCCGACCACGTTCGAATCGCAGGTTCGGGGAACACCTTGTCACGACCGAAGTGCCAGGGCTCGCGCTGGCCTTCCGCCGCCAACCCATCGATGTCCTCCTCGAGATCACGCTCCTCGACGGCTCCATGCGGAGTTTCCCGGTGCGATTGCCCGACGAGGTTGCTGCGCTGACCCTCAAGGTCATGGCCCGCACCGTGCGTCGCAAAGACAGCGACGCCATCGATGTCTGGCGAGCCTTGGAAGTGTGTACGGCCGCTGGCATACGTGACATCGACTTTGGTCCCGACGAGGAGCGGGTCAGGGGAGTCCTCGAGACGCAGTTCGCCCGAGGCGGCGATGCGATAGGTGAGATCGTCCGCGCGCAATCCCTCTCCGATGTCGAAGCCACACGCCGGGAGACAAGGATTCAAGCCCTCATCCAGCAGATGCTGCGCTGAGGCGGTCTTGGCCTCGTGGGCGCCGCGGTGCCATTACGACTGCGTCACGGGATTCGCTCGCGGCTCCGGCTTCGCTGAGGGCCCCCGGGTGGTTATGTCGGACGGCCTCGGTGTACGTCGCTGCGCCGGCCCCTGTGGACTCAGGTTTTCTGGCTGGCGGTAGAACTCGAATTCCTCGGCGGGCGTCATGCGCTCAGCGTGCTCGGCGAGCTCTGCGGACTTCTCGTACTTCCTCGACGGCGATGTCGAGTGCTTCGTCCTCGGAAAGGTCTGGGTTGCGAGCGGCGCTTGCAGCGAGGTCAGCGCTGAGAGCAGCAGCGTCGGCTGAGTAGAGCGCCCAAGCGGACTGTCGAGTGATGCCCAGGGCCGTGCCGATGGATTCCCACGTCGCGCCCGATTCGCGAGCCGCTACGACCGTGTCGCGCTTGAGTTCGTCGCACTCGTCGATGGTGCGCACGAGTTCTCGCAGCGCGTCGATGGGCTGCGCCGGCAGGCGATCGTGAGCTAGAAGGCTCATTTGTGTCAGTTTAGCCTGACGAGAAGGGCCTGAAACCGTGGCCCTACTGCTCGACACGGCGGCGACGTTATGTCTGACGGCACTTCCCGCCAAACGAAAAAATGGGACCCCAGCGGGGGTCCCGGCTGGACCTCGACAGAGATCCCTAGCAAAGCGGGTTCCACCGGAACCCGGACCAAAATGGTGCCAACGGCCAAGATTGACTCTAGCGCTGCGACAGCGCCCTAAACCTTGCCGGCTGACGCGACAAAACAATTTTGCGTGTCATGCAGTTTCATCTATTTTCGATACATCATGTGATGTAGTGAGAGCGGGAGCGACCATGGCGAGTACCGTTGAGCAAATGGAGTCCGACGCTGATGCCGGGGCGACTGCTGAGACGGCCACGGTGCGCCTCGATGACGAGGACCGTGCGCTGCTCGACGAGCTCGCGTCCGAATTCGGCGGTCGCTCAGCAGCGATCAAGCAAGGACTGGTGATGCTCGCCGAAGAGCATCGCCGTCGACGTGCCCTGGCGGACTTCATGGCCGAGTGGGTAGCCGAGTCGGGGCCGCCAGACCCCGACGGGGTGGCTGCGATGCGCGAGCGCCACTTCAGCCAACGGTGATCCTCGACGGCGGCTACGTGTGGACGGGCGGTGGCATCCTGCTCAAGTGGGCCGATATCGAGTCGTTAGAGTTTCGGCAGATACGCGAACTGGGAACGGAGAATGCTGATGGCGAAGAAGCGCCGCTCCAAGCGTAAGCCGCCCCGGGATCCGCGCCCGGAGTACGTCGGCGGCTACTACCGACGGTCTGGCGCGAGCCTTGCTGACGTGCCGACGGACGCGTTCCGTCCCAAGACAACAGAGGAATTGTTGAAAGAACTCCGTAGCTAGAGCTTCCACTTCGGGCTTGGGCTTATGGCGCTCGCCGCATCCCCGGGACGACGTAACCCCGGCCGTTTGCCGAGGCAGGGACGGTTCCGGGGTGTTCGCAACCACCCTACTGACGTGCCGGCTCCTGCACCATCGCTCCCGCGCCACTTCGACCGATGGTGATCCTCGACGCCGGATCGGGATCGGCTGGGTGCTCGGGGCAGACTGGGCTGTCGAGGGGGCACTTCATGTCGCAGGCATTCGCTGTTGAGGGGATCATTGGTCACTCGGCTCCGCGGGTGTGGGCCGCGCTCACCGACTGGCCGAACGCTCACCGGTGGATGCCCGGGATCGACACGATCACCGCCGATGGGGAGACCGCCGAGGGCACCCGGTTGACGTCCCGGGCTCGTGGCAAGGACCGCTCCAGCACCATCGTGCGATGCGTCGACGGGCAGTCGATCGTGCTGCGCTCGGTTCAGGGCGGCGTGACTGCCGACTACACCTACGAGGTCCACATCCACGACAAGGGCACCTCACGGGTCACGCTGACAGCGGACTGCCAGAGCTCCGGCGTGCTGTGGCGGCTGATGTGGCCCTTGCTTCGCATCGCCATCCGAACATCCGACGCCAAGCAGCTCAGACTCCTCAAAGCCACGCTCGAAGACGCCTGACCCCCGCACGGCGCGAGCCCGTTCGCCGGCACCTCGGCTCAGTCGGCGGATTCCGGCGTGCGTTCGTAGAACTGGATGTAGAACGCGGCGTCGTGCGCCGGCTCGATGTGGTGGCGGACTCCGGGAACGATCGGGACGCGTTCACCCGCCGCTGCAAGGACTCGCCGTGGCATGTCATCGACGAACAGCACCGAGCCGTCGAGCACGACGAGTTCGGCCCATGCCGACGTCACATGAGACCTGATGAGTGCCGGGGGGACGTTGGCGTCGTCGAAGATGGGTGTTCGGCGAGCCAGTGTGGCCCCGGCGGGAACCCGTGGACTGTCAGGCGTGATGAACCGAAACTACGCGACCGGCCGTTCCCGCACCGCCGCCGCGTCGGCTGGCAGCAGCCGACTGGCGGCAGCGCGCTCGTCGGGCGTGAGCGGCCCGCCGGTTTCGTCGAGCATCGTGGCAAGCAGCTTGTCGAAGTCGGCATCGGCCGCGAGCTGACACCTCATGGCATGTTCGACGTAGG
>JAJDTF010000041.1 GCA_022827265.1 Acidimicrobiia bacterium
GGCTGTGAGCCAGGCGGTCAGCCGTGCAGGCGTCGATAGGGTGCGCAGCGGAAGGTTGCCAGAGCGGACGAATGGGGCGGTCTCGAAAACCGTTGTGGCCTTCGGGTCACCGTGGGTTCGAATCCCACACCTTCCGCCACCCCGCCAAGCGCCGGGCGACCGCGCCGTAGCGGCTCAGCGGTGAGCGCTGAAGAACTCGCTGAGCAGCTCGCCGCACTCGGCCTCGCGCACACCGCCGACCACCTCGCAGTTGTGGTTGAGGCGCGGGTCGACCAGCAGGTTGTAGTGCGTTCCCGCGGCACCCGCCTTGGGGTCGTAGGCCCCGAACACCACCCGCGCCACCCGGGCTGACAGCGCAGCCCCCGCACACATCGGGCACGGCTCGAGCGTCACTGCCAGCGTTGCGCCGCTCAGTCGCCAGTCGCCGATCGCCGCAGCGGCATCGCGCAGGGCCAGCACCTCGGCGTGCGCAGTGGGGTCGTTGGTGGTCTCGCGCTCGTTGTGCCGTGCCGCCAGCACCTGGCCGTCGACGATCACCACAGCGCCGACCGGCACCTCGCCGGCCGCCGCCGCCAGCCGGGCTTGTTCCAACGCCGACTCGATGGCTGCTTCGTCTGTCACACCCGCAGTGTGGCCGCTGCTGCCCAATGTCGAGCGGCAGTGTCAGTCGGCGGCGCCAGGCAGCAGTGTCAGGCGGTCGAGATGCCGCGCCGCGTGTTGGCGGCTGATCCGGCCGACTCTTCGAGCGGTTCGGTCTGGCATGCGGAGAGTGTGGGATTCGAACCCACGGAGGCCGATGAAAGCCTCACACGCTTTCCAAGCGAGCCCATTCGTCCACTCTGGCAACTCTCCATACCGATACAGGGATCGCGACGATCCCTGCGAAACAGGGGTGTCGCCGTCTGGCGAGGCGGCCAGGCGATCTGCGGCACACAACGATGTCCGCTGAGAGCTGCTGCCTCCCGGCCCTGACTCGGTTCACGGGTCGCCGTCGCACAGGACCCGGCCGCCACGTCAGACGGCGACACGATCCGAACGATAACCGCAGAGCCTGCCGAAGAGTCACCGTTTAGGATCGCCGCGAGATGCAGCACCAGTCGCTTTACCGGAGGTTCCGGCCTCAGCGGTTTGCGGAGGTGGTCGGACAGCCGCACTTGGTTCGGGCCTTGCGCAACGCCGTACGCGAGGACCGCGTCGGCCACGCGTACCTGCTGAGCGGCCCCCGCGGCACCGGCAAGACCTCCACCGCTCGCATCCTGGCCAAGGCGCTCAACTGCGAGGCGCTCACCGACGAGGGCGAACCGTGCGATGCCTGTGACAGCTGCGGCGCCGTCGCCGCAGGCACCTCGATGGACCTCATCGAGCTCGACGCCGCATCCAACAACTCGGTGAACCACATCCGCGACATGACCGAGAAGGCGGCGCTGGTCAGCTCCGGGCGTCGCAAGGTGTACCTGCTCGACGAGGTGCACATGCTCTCTGCGGCGGCGTCCAATGCGCTGCTCAAGACCTTGGAGGAACCGCCGACGCACGTGGTGTTCATTTTGGCCACGACCGATCCGAACAAGGTGCTGCCCACCATCCGCAGCCGCACCCAGCAGTACGAGCTGTCGCTGGTGGGCGCGGACGAGATGGCGCCGCACGTGCGAGCCATTGCCGAAGCGGCCGGTGCGCCGGTCGATGATGTTGTCGTCGACTATGTGACCGAACGCGGTGCGGGGTCGGTGCGCGATGCGCTCTCGGCGCTCGACACGGTGCTGGCGGCCGGCGGCATCCCCGACGACCGCACCGACGTCAAAGCGCTGGTGCAGGCGCTGGCGCGTGCCGACCTGGCCGCGACGCTGATCGCCGTGGCCGAGGCCACCGCGGCAGGTGTCGACGCCCGCGATCTGGCCGAGCGCACCGCACGACGCCTGCGTGACATGTTCCTGGTGGGTGCGGGTGTGGAGCCCGCTGAACTGCCGCCGAGCGACATCGTCTCGGCGCGGGAGCTGAGCGACGTGATGGGCCGCCGCAGGAACGTGCGGGCGCTCGAGGCGCTCGGCAGCGCCTTGGCGCAGATGCCCCAATCGGCCGACCGCCGCCTGACGCTCGAAGCCGCCTTGGTGGGCCTTCTCGCCGATGAAGCGCTGGGTGCGGGCGTGCCTGACGCTGCCCCGTCCGCTGCCCCGCCACTCCGCGGCGGAGCGGGTGCTCCGGCGCCTTCCGCTGGCGGTCCCGCCGCCGCCCGGGCAGCAATGGCCGCAACCACCGCGCCCCCCTCGCTCGATGCCCCGCCCGTCGCCCCGCAGCCCCCGGCAGCGCCCGCCGCCGACGCCCCGCCCGTCGCCCCGCAGCCTCCGCCAGCGCCCGCCGCCGACGCTGCGCCTGGTGCACCCGATGCGCCTTCCGCTCCGGCGCCGCCGCCCGCCCCGGCTGAGTCTGTTGCTGCGCCGGTGCCTCCAGAACCGCAGCCGGGCACGGCGCTCGAGGCCGCTGCCGCGCCTCCCGCTGCAGACCCGCAGCAGGGCACGACAGCAGCGCCCGCGTCGGTCTCCGGCTCTGCGATGTCAGCCTCCGAACTCCAACGCATGTGGGAACCCTTGGTCGTCGAGAAGCTGCGCCCGGTGGCGAAGGGCATCTTCCGCGACGCTGTCGTGCTGGCTCACGAACGCAACGTGGTGACCATCCGGCTGAGCGAGGGCGTGCCCCTCGCTCAGGCCCGGCGTCGAAGCAACGAGGTAGAGCCGATCTTGTCGGAATTGCTCGATCGAACAGCGCGCCTCGAGGTGAGCGACACGGGCGGCGAATCCGGCACGGCCTCGCAAACCGATGTCGCAGCGAGCACACCTGCCGCGGCGCCACCCAGCGAGCCGGCTGCCAGCGCCGCCGAGCAGCAGCCCGACGCCGACAGCCCGGCCGCATCAACGCCCTCGCCGGAAGCCGCCACGTCTGCCGTGTCGCAGGAAGCGAAGGTGCAGCGGATCATGGATCGCTTCCCCGGCTCGGTCGTGGTCCGCGACGACGAGGCCGCAACCTGACAGCCTTGATCGACCACCAGCGGCGGGGACAGACGTGTACGACGACGCCGTCGAAGACCTGATCGACGAACTCAGCCGCCTGCCCGGCATCGGCCCCAAGAGTGCCCAGCGCATCACGTTCTGGCTGCTCAAGCGACCGGCGGCCGATGCCCACCGCCTCGCCACAGCTATCACCGCCGCCAAGGACCGGGTCGGTTTCTGCAGCCAGTGCTGGAACCTCAGCGAGAGCGACCCGTGCCCCACGTGTGGCGACCCGGCCCGGGCCATCGGGATGATCTGCGTGGTGGAGGAACCGCGGGATGCCGTCGCGATGGAGAAGGCGGGCTTCCGTGGTCGCTACCACGTGCTCGGCGGCGCGCTGAACCCGCTCGAAGGCGTGGGGCCCGAGCAGCTGCGCATCCGCGAGCTGCTCGCCCGCCTCGACAGCGAGTCAGTCACCGAGCTGATCGTGTGCACCAACCCGAACATCGAGGGCGACACGACGGCCATGTACCTCGCCCGCCAGCTCGAACCGCTCGGCGTGCAGGTGACCCGGCTCGCCAGCGGCCTTCCGGTCGGCGGCGACCTCGAATACGCCGACGAGCTGACCCTCGAACGAGCCCTCCGCAACCGCCGCACCCTCACGCCGTAAATCGCTGGACGGGTGAGCTGTACCTGCCTACGGTCCGGCCGACACTTCCCCAGCGGCCTGCACTCCCAAGGAGTGCCATGGCTGCCTTCGACCCCGACCATCGAACCTCACGCGACTTGCCTGTCGCAGTGTTCAGGCCGTCACCCGACCAGCGAGTGCTCGTGACCGGGAAGTGCCACGCGCGTGCGCTGTGCCTGAGTTCCTGTGCTGGCCCGGACGGCATTGCCGCTGTGTTCGTCGATCCGTGCGGCGCACTGCTGGCGATTGCCACTGCGCCAGCGGCGGTAGTAGGAGCGATGCTGGTCGACCCGGCCCCGTTTGCCAGGCTGACTGAGCTGCTCGGCGCGAGCCGTGTGTATCTCGAAGCACCCGCTGCAGACGCGCGAGCGGTCGGCGATGCCGTCGAAGCTGCGATGTGGCCGATGTCCGTGGCGACCGAAGTGCTCGCCCGACCCGAGGCTGCTTGAACCGGCTCGCGCTGCTGCGGGGCCGAGGAGTTCGTGAGGTAGGAGTGACCGGACGGGGCGGTTACGCGACCCGCAGGATGACGGCGTCGCCTTGGCCGCCGCCCCCGCACAGCGCCGCCGCACCAAGGCCGCCGCCCCGGCGGCGCAGCTCGCTGGCGAGGGTGAGTGCCAGCCGGGCGCCCGACATGCCGATGGGATGGCCGAGCGCGACTGCACCGCCGTTCGGGTTCACGATCTCCGGCGACACGCCCAGATCCTCCGACGACGCCACGGCCACCGCCGCGAAAGCCTCGTTGATCTCGAACAGCGACAGGTCGGACACGTCGAGATCGGTGCGCCCCAGCGCACGGCGGATCGCATTCGCCGGCTGGTGCAGCAGGCACGTGTCGGGCCCCGCCACCATGCCGTACGACACCACTTCGGCCAGCGGCTCGATGCCGCGCTCGGCTGCCGCCTCGGGCGACATGACCACCAGCGCGCAGCCGCCGTCGGAGATCTGCGATGCATTGCCGGCCGTGACCGCACCGTCGGATGCGAACGCCGGCCGCAGGCCCGACAGGCTCTCGGGCGTCGTCCCCGGCCGGATGCCCTCGTCGTCGAGCACCGCAAGCGGATCGCCGCGGCGCTGCGGGATGCTGACGGCCACGATCTCGTCATCGAAGCGGCCGTCCTTCTGCGCGGCCGCCGCGCGTTCGTGCGACTGGGCCGAGTACTCGTCCATCGCGCTGCGCGAGATCCCCGCAATCGCCGCGTCCCGCTCGGTGCCGTCGCCCATGTGACCGTCGTCGAAGGCGCACCACAGGCCGTCGTGGATCATCGCGTCGAGCACCGTGCCCGAGCCCATGCGCATGCCATTGCGGCCGTCCGGCAGCAGGTACGGCGCATTGGTCATCGACTCCATGCCGCCTGCGACGACCACGTCGGCGTCGCCGGCCGAGATCATCTGGTCAGCCATGTAGATCGCGTTCAGACCCGACAGGCACACCTTGTTGATGGTGATGGCCGGCACCTCCATGGAGATGCCGGCGTGAGTAGCGGCCTGCCGGGCGGTGATCTGGCCTTGACCGGCCTGCAGCACCTGTCCCATCACCACGTAGTCGACGTCGCCGGCGGCGACCCCGGATCGCTCCAGCGCGCCTTCGATCGCGATGCCGCCGAGCTGTGCGCCGGTCAGCCCGGCCAGCCCGCCGTTGAACTTGCCGATCGGCGTGCGTGCGCCCCCGACGATGACCGAACCGGCCCTCGCATCACCAGCCATTGCAACCCCCTCGCCTGCACCGATGCGCCGTCCCGCGGGCCCAGCGACCGATCTGTGAACGGCGAGTGTACGAAACGGCCTGTGAGGCTGCCCGGGCCCGGGTTCAGCGGGTCGGATTGTCACAGAATTGTGGAACTCGCGGCTCTGCCGCACCGTTAGCGTTCGGCCGCGTGAAGCAGTTCGCTGATGCCATCGATGCCGGCGCGTCCGGTCCCGAACTTGAGGCCATGCCGATCCCGGAGAGTTTCAGGGCTGCATACGTATTGCGTGACGAGCAGACGATGTTCGAAGGCCGTGCGTCGGCCGACAAGGACCCGCGCGAGGCCACCCACATCGGCGAGGTCGCCACGCCCGAGCTCGCGCCCGACGAGGTGTACATGGCGGTGATGGCCAGCGCCATCAACTTCAACACCGTGTGGACCTCCATCTTCGAGCCCCTGCCCACGTTCGGCTTCTTGGACCGGCTCGGTCGGGAGAGCCGCTGGGGCGCCCGCCACGCGCTCGACTACCACGTGCTCGGCTCCGATGCCTCCGGCGTCGTGCTGCAGTGCGGATCGGCAGTGCGCAATTGGCGCCCCGGCGACCGGGTGGTCGTTCACTGCAACTACGTCGACGATCAGGATCCCGCCGCCCACGAGGACTCGATGAAGGCCTCCAACCAGCGGATCTGGGGCTTCGAGAGCAACTTCGGCGGCCTCGCGGACCTCACCATCGTCAAGGCCAACCAGCTCATGCCCAAGCCGGCGCACCTCTCCTGGGAGGAAGCGGCAGTGAATGCGCTGTGCGCCGCCACCTCGTACCGGATGCTGGTGGGCGACAATGCCGCTCGCATGAAGCAGGGCGACTCGGTGCTCGTCTGGGGCGCAACCGGGGGGTTGGGCGGCTATGCCTGCCAGCTCGTGCTCAACGGCGGCGGTGTGCCCATCGGCGTGGTGAGCTCGCCCGACAAGGCGGAGCTGCTCGGCCAGCTCGGCGTGGAGCACACCATCGACCGCAACGCCGAGGGCTACCGCTTCTGGAGCGACGCCACCACCCAGGACGAGCGCGAATGGCGCCGCTTCGGCAAGAAGGTGCGCAGCCTCATCGGTGACGACCCCGACATCGTGTTCGAGCATCCCGGCCGGTCCACCATGGGCGCCTCGGTGTTCGCCGCCAAGCGGGGCGGCACCGTCGTGACGTGCGCCGCCACCAGCGGCTACATGATCGAATACGACAACCGGCACCTGTGGATGAAGCTGAAGCGGATCGTGTCGAGCCACTTCGCCAACTACGCCGAGGCGTGGGCGATGAATCGCCTGATAGATCAGGGCCGCATCCAGCCGATCCTGTCGAAGACGTTCACGCTCGACGAGACGGGCTTGGCCGCCTGGCAGGTCCACCACAACCTGCACGAGGGCAAGCTCGGCGTGCTGTGCCTGGCCTCAGGGCCGGGGCAGGGCATTACCGATCCCCACAAGCGCGAGCGGATCGGCGAAGACCGCATCACGCTGTTCGCCCGCCATGCAGCCTCGCTGGAAGCCGCCAGCGCCTGAGGCTGCCAACACTGAGCCGCTGACAACGAGCCGCCATAACGAGGAGCAGGCCCGATGATCCTGACCGAGATCGACCACGTCGCCATCGCCGTGAACGACCTGGACGCCGCCGTCGCGTACTACAGCGAAGCGTTCGGCGCCGAGGTAGCCCACCGGGAAGTCGTCGAGAGCGACGGCGTGGAAGAGGCGCTGATCAAGGTGGCCGACAGCTACATCCAGCTCACCGCCGCGACGAGAACTGATTCGCCGATCGCCAAGTTCCTCGAGCGCAGGGGCGAAGGCCTGCACCACGTCGGCTACCGGGTGGACAACTGCGCTGCCGCGCTCGAGGCCATGATCGAGGCAGGTGCTGTTCCCATCGACACCGCACCCCGGCCGGGCTCGCGCGGCACCACCGTCGCGTTCGTCCACCCGAAGGGCAATCTCGGCACGCTGGTCGAACTCGTCGAGGAATGAGCGCGCGTAGGCTCGCCTGCAAACCGGCGGGGCCGCAGAGGTCCGGCCACGTCACGGGTGCGAACGGGAGGGCCTCCATGACGAGACTGACAAAGCGGTTGGCACTAGTGCTGGCGATCGTGGCGCTGCTGGCTGCAGCCTGCACGGGCAGCGACGACAGCGATGCATTCAAGATCGGCTTGGTCACCGACACCGGCAAGGTCGACGACAAGAGCTTCAACCAGTCGGCGTGGGAGGGCGCGCAGGAGGCCGCCGCCGCGCTGGGTGCCGAGGCCGATTACATCGAGACCGAAGAGGCCAAGGACTACGAGAACAACATCAACCTGTTCGTCGAAGACGGTGTGAATGTCATCATCACCGTGGGCTTCGGCCTCGGCGACGCCACCATCGCTGCGGCGAAGGAGAACCCCGACATCTTCTTCATCGGCGTCGACCAGTTCCAGGCCGAGGCGCTTCCCAATCTGGCGGGGTTGATCTTCCCCGAGGACCAGTCGGGCTTCCTGGCCGGCGCGCTCGCGGGCATGCTCACCGAGACCAACATCGTGGGCGCCGTGCTCGGCACCGATCTGGTACCGCCCGTGGTGGCCTTCAAGGAAGGCTGGGAGCACGGAGCCCGCTACACCAACTCGGCCGTGGAGACGATCTCCACGTACCACCCCGGCGGTCTGGACGTAGCGTTCGGCGATCCCGACTGGGGTGCTGCCACCGCACGGCAGGCACTCGACCAGGGCGCCGACATCATCTTCGGCGCCGGCGGTGCCACCGGCAACGGGGCGCTCATCGAGATTGCCTCGCAGGAAGG
>JAJDTF010000085.1 GCA_022827265.1 Acidimicrobiia bacterium
GCCGCCGCCAAGCCGATCAGAGTGAGCACGGCCGGCCCTACCACGGCATCAGCAGCGTCGGCGATGGCAATGTCTGCCGCCGCGGCGACCGCGGCGGCGGCGAGCAGCAGCCAGAGCCGTCTCGGCGGCCGCTCGGCCGACTCGATGAGCGTGCCCACAATCAGGAGCAATCCGACGAGGCCCCCGGCCGAGCTCAGTGCGCTGACGCCGAACGCGGACAGCACCACGATGGCGACGCTGACCACCAGGATGAGGTCGTAGCGCTCCTTGCGCAGCGCGCCCAGCAGCGCCTTCATGGCGTCGCGCTCAGGCCGCGTCCATCTCGGCCATGTGGTTCTTGCGCCACTGGTGGTAGGCGGCCCAGGTGACCAGCATCGGCGGCAGCACCACCACGGCGGCGATCAGCGAGTAGGTCACGGTGATGGCGGTGAGCAGGCCGAACTGTCCCATCGGGGCGATCGGGCTGAACACCAGCACCATGAAGCCCAGCGCCGTGGTGAGCGCCGAGCCGATGAGCGCGCCGCCAGTGGTGCCCATGGTGATGTTGATGGCCTCGCTGATCGACTTGCCGTGGTCGACTTCCTCGATGAACCGGTGGGTGACGTGAATGGTGTAGTCGACGCCGATGCCGATCGACAGCGCCGTGATGAGCGCCGTGATCACGTTGTAGCTGTAGCCCAGCAGCACCATGGTGCCCAGCACCCACACCAGCACCAGCAGGATCGGCAGCACCGACAGCACAGCCAGCATGGGCCGGAACTCGGTGATCCAGAAGAACAGGATCAGCACCATCAGCGCCGCCACGATGGTGAACACGATGGAGGTGGCCTGGCTCTCGGTGAGGCTGTCGGTGACCTCCAGCGAGGTGATCTCGCCGGCCACCGGGGTGATGTCGGCGTCGTCGCCGAACCACAGGCCGTCCACGTCGGCGAACAGTTCGCGGGTGCGGTCGGCATCACCGGTCAGCGCGTTGAACTGCAGAATCGTGCGGTCGTCGTCGCCCGCGGCGCCCAGCGCCACCAGCGAGTCGAACTGCGCAGGGTCGTGGTCGCGCATCAGCATCAGCACCCGGTCGATGGTGGCGCTGTCGACGCGGAGGGCGCCGGCCTGGCCGAGCTGAAACTCGCTCTGGATCTGCGCTTGCAGGTCTGCGGGAAGCGTGCCGAAATAGACGCCCAGCGAACTGGTGATGTCGCTGCTGACCGCTGCGGGGCGCTGCGACGGGTCCTCGATGGCAGCGGAGAAGTCGAGCAGGTTGCGGATGGTGCGATCCTCGGAGAGGTCGGCCTCCACCAGCACGGTGACCGGCTCAGCGTTGCCGCCGAGGTTCTCCGACAGGAACAGTGCATCTTCCTTGCTCTCGGTGCCGTCGGGGATGAAGTCGTTGGAGTTGAACTCGGTGCCCAGCTGGGTCGCGAGCGACATGAACACCACCGTCACCACGCCGGTGAGCACCAGGATGAGCGCCGGGCGCCGCACCGTGGCACCGCCGACCGATCGCACCAGAGTGCCCGCGCCGGGTATGGCCTGGTCGATGGGCCGCAGCTGCGGCTGGCGCCCCTTGGCCTCGCCCCGCCGGTCCAGGATGGCCCGCACCGCGGGCACCGCAGTCAGGAACACCGTCAGGCCGCTCAGCACGCCCACGGCGGCCACCACGCCGAAGTCGCCCAGCCCTGAGATGTCGCCGAACAGGTTCGTGAGGAAACTGACGATGGTGGTGACCCCCGCAAGTCCCAGCGGCAGCATCACTCCGGCCACTGACTTCCCTATTCCGTCGGTCGCTCCCGCACCTTCGGCGCGCACCTCGCGATAGCGCGACGTGCCCTGGATGCCGTAGTCGACGCAGAGGCCGATGAGCATCACCGGCACCATCTGACCCAGCACGCTGGGCGCGCCGATCACACCGAATCCGTCGGGGCCGAGCAGCCCCTGGAAGCCCAGCGCCCACAGGATCGTCAGGATCAAGCCGCCCATCGACAGCAGCACATCGGAGAGCTGCCGGTAGAACAGCGTGAGCAGGATGGCGATCACCACGAAGGCGACACCCATCAGCAGCATCATCGACGACTGGCTGGAATCGTCTGACTCCTGGTCGCTCTTGCCGCTCGATGAGGTGCGGGCCCCCTCCAGACCGCCGAGCGACAACGACTGCACCGCGTCGTCGACGGCCAGCTGCGCCTCGGCCAGCCCGTCGGGATCGCCGCCGGCGTTCACCGTCACGATGCCGATGCCGCCGACCACGTTGCCGGCGCTGTCACGGGCGACGAGCTCTTCGAGAAAGCCGGCCCGCTCGGGATCGGCCTCGGCCGCAGCAGCAATGACCGCGTCGATCTGGTCCTGGGACATGGACGCCAGGTCCACGCTGCGCGGGTCGCCGCCGGGCCCCGCTGCCATCACAGCGAGCACATGACCCGGCGACA
The DNA here is from genome assembly GCA_022827265.1 of Acidimicrobiia bacterium. Taxonomy (GTDB): domain Bacteria; phylum Actinomycetota; class Acidimicrobiia; order Acidimicrobiales; family Poriferisodalaceae; genus Poriferisodalis. The sequence continues at coordinate 2,421 of JAJDTF010000085.1, forward strand.
CCGGCGGTCGGGGCGCGAACAGGTACTGCGACAGCTCAGAATGCCCGGCAGCGGTCTCGGTGGCCGCAATGGCGTCGGCTGCGCCCGCGGGACTGAGCACGTCGCCGCGCAGCACTACCTGTACGGCCTCCAGCTCGGCGGAGGCGGGGAAGCTCTCGCCCAGATTGTCGATGGCTGTCACCAGCTCGCTGCCGCCGGGCAGGAATGCCTCCTGCACGTCGGCGGTGGGGGCGGTGCGGGTGAAGCCGATCACCGCTACCACGGTGATGACCAGCATGGCCGCCAAGGCCGTCCACGGCCGATTCCCCACCCAGCGGCCGTACACGCCGAACAATCTGCTCACGGTGTTCCTCCCGAAAAGGCCCCGCCGAATCGGCCGCAGCCGTGGAATCGCCCACGCAGCCTACCGACACCCCGATAACCGCCCAGCGACCTGATTCACCTGCGGGTGCGCCTCACGGTCGCCGAGATTGGCTGAGCGGACCTTCGCGGCTCAGTAGCCTCGACGTCATGGCCGCTCCCGACGTCGCTGCTGCACGCCGGGCAGCCGCACAGCTCGTCGATGCCGGTGCCGGCCGAGTGCTGGTGTTCGGCTCAGTCGCGCTCGGGCAGGCGACTGAGGACAGCGACATCGACCTGGTGGCCATCTTCGATGACCTCGCCGACTACAGCACCCGCTCCAAGCAGCGATGCGCACTCGAGGCCAAGGCCCGCGAAGCCACCGGATGCCCGGTCGACGTGATGGTCACCGACGCCCCTGAATGGGCGGTGCGCACCACCAAGGTGCCGTGTTCGGTGGAGGCACGCATCGCCGGCTACGCCGTCGAACTCGCCGACACCGGCAGCCACGCCGACATCGACTGGGACAAGGAGATCGGATTGCCCTCATCCCCCGCCGCCGAGCTCGCGCGCCGCTTCTCGAGCATGTCCCGAGCCGTGCTGCGCCTCAAGCGGCAACTGACACCCGATCAGTACGAACTCGCCGCTATTGAGGATGGCGACCCGGACAGCCTGCGCGACCACGAGGGCGAGCGCTTCGCCTCGGCAATGGCTGAGGTGCTCGTAGTCATCGAGACTGCCGCCAAGATCACACACATCGTCTCGGCAGGCACAGCGCCCGTCCACACACACAAGCTGATGGATCTCCTCGCGCCACAGCCGGAATCCGTGGGCGATGCGTTCCGGCATCTCGCGGGCGACCGAGTCGATCTCGGCGCACTCCACATCTGGCGGCAAGGCGTCACCTACGCAGAAGACCGTCCTGAGCTTCCCTCAGAAGACCATCTGCGGGCTCATTGCAACGCTGCGCTCGCCATCGGCGCCCTGGCCGCCGACGCATGCCGCCAGCAGGGCATCACCGAACAAGAGCTCAACACCTGGGCTCAATACGTCCGAGACTGCGACGAGGTGCTCGCCGGGCCGATCCGCCACCGGGACGTGCCGGGCCACGGCCTCAGCCTGTGACACACGTCCTCGCCCGGTGATCCCTCCCGCAGCGCTGGAACCCGCCCCCGCACTCAGCACCGAATCACCGTGACGCTATAGCGCCGAGGCCATCGCAGCGCTGACGTGCTCCGTCGTCGGCGTCGTCTTCGGGACTGTCCGACGCTCCCTTGTCAGTCGTTGTCGGTGATGGTCATGGTGGCCTGTCCGTCGGCGATGGGAGGCCCGGTGCGGTAGGGCGAGACTCGCAGGAGTCTGACGAGGAAGTGCTCTGGGGGTTCTTGGCTGTCGTCCTCCAGCAGCGGCACCTGGACCCATTTCTCGGTGTCGCCGGGATCGAACGCGAGCCAGCCGCGCGCCCGGGTGCTGTAGTCGGCGCCGGGCGTGGCAGCCCGGCCGCCGCTGCCGGCGAAGGTCATCCAGTAGACCTCCACCTTGCTGGTGCGCGG
>JAJDTF010000040.1 GCA_022827265.1 Acidimicrobiia bacterium
AGCCGGTCTACACCTGCCCCGATCCGCTGCGGGGCGGCAACGACATCATGGTGATGTGCGAGACCTTCGTGCCCGAGACGATGGAGCCGCACCCCACCAACATGCGGGCCAAGACCCGGGCGATCCTCGACAAGTACGGCGATCAGGACTTCTGGTTCGGTCTCGAGCAGGAGTACACCATGCTCGACCCGGTCTCCAAGTGGCCCTCGGGCTTCCCGCCCAACGGTTTCCCCGGACCGCAGGGCCCGTATTACTGCGGCGTGGGCGCGCTGCGCATCCACGGCCGTGACGTGGTCGAGCAGCACACCACGTGGTGCATCGAGGCGGGCCTGAACATCTCGGGCACCAATGCCGAGGTCATGCCCGGCCAGTGGGAGTTCCAGATCGGCCCAGTCGACGCGCTGACCGCCGGCGACGAGATCTGGCTGGCTCGCTACCTGCTGTACCGCGCCGGCGAGGATCACGAGATCGAGGTCAGCCTGGCCGCCAAGCCCATGCAGGGCGACTGGAACGGCGCGGGCATGCACACCAACGTGTCCACCAGGGCGATGCGCGAGAACTACGACGCCGTGGTGAAGGCTGCTGAGTCGCTGGGTGCACCGGGCAAGCCCGAGCAGCACATCGCCGGCTACGGCCACGGCATCGAGCTGCGCCTCACCGGCGAGCATGAGACCCAGCGGTACGACACCTTCAGCTACGGCGTGTCAGACCGCGGCGCCTCGGTGCGCATCCCCTGGCAGGTTCATCAGGACGGCAAGGGCTACATCGAGGATCGTCGGCCGAACGCCAACGCCGATCCCTACGTGGTGACGGCTCTGCTGAGCCAGACGATCGGCGAAGCGCTGTCCTGACACCTCTGCCGCGAACAAGCTCAGCGGAAGAAGTTCGTGATCGGCATGCGCCGGTCCTTGCCGAAGCTCTTGGCGGTGATGCGAGGACCGGGCGGCGACTGACGCCGCTTGTACTCGGCGATGTCGACCAGCCGCGTGATGCGGTGCACGACATCGGGGTCGGCACTGAGCTGCTGCGCGACGCCGAGCATCTCGGCAGCGCTCAAGTCGCCTTCCACGTAGGCCTCCACCAGCGGGTCCAGCAGTTCGTAGGGCGGCAGGCTCTGGTCGTCGCGCTGATCGGGCCGCAGCTCGGCTGAGGGCGGCTTGTCGATGCATGCCTGCGGGATGCGTTCGCCGTCGCCCTGGCGGTTGCGCCAGCGGCACAGCTCGTACACCAGCAGCTTGGGCACGTCCCGGATGACGGCGTACGCGCCGGCGGTGTCGCCGTACAGCGTCGTGTAGCCCACGGAGGTCTCGGTCTTGTTGCCGGTGGTGAGCACCAGCCAGCCGAACCGGTTCGACAGCGCCATCAGCAGCACGCCACGGATGCGGCTCTGCAGGTTCTGATCGGTCAGATCAGCGGCCCCACTGTCATGAGCCGGGTCGGCGCCAGGCGAGCCAGTGTCGACAGCCCCATCGAGCATGCCGGCCAGGGCTGCGTGAGCCGGCTCGATGGGCACAGTGCGGAAGTCGATGCCGAGGTTCGCGGCGAGCTGGGCAGCGTCGGATCGCGACCCCTCGCTCGAATAGCGCGACGGCATCGACACGCCATGCACATGCTCCGGTCCGAGCGCGTCGGCGGCGATGGCCGCCACCGCGCTCGAGTCGATGCCGCCGGAAAGCCCAACCGCCACATCGGTGAAGCCGTTTTTGCGCACATAGTCACGAGTCGCCACCACCAGCGCCTGCCACACCTCAGCCAGCGGTTCGAGCATCGGCGTCAGCACGTTGCCTGCCACGGCGCCACCGCCCGGTTGGTCACAGCGCTGCGCTGCGCCCGTGCCGGGTCGCGCGGCGGCCGTCATGGGTCGCGTCGATCCCACCGAGTCAGCCGATCCCGTCGCGGCAACCTCGTCACCACCGGGGATGTCGATCTCGCAGACGGCAATTTGCTCGACGAACGCCGGCAGCCGGCAGATCACCTGCCCGTCGGCGTCGGTCACGAACGAGCTGCCGTCGAAGACCAGCTCGTCCTGCCCGCCCACCTGGTTGACATAGACAACCGGCACTCCCAGCGCCGCCGCCCGCGTCCGCGCAACAGCCTCCCGATCGGCCTGCTTGCCCCGCCGGTACGGCGACCCGTTCAGGTTCACCAGCACCTGCGCTCCCATCGCAACCTGCGCCAACGCCGGACTCGTGTCAGCCTCGCCCCCCACCATCGAAGGCAACCCGCCGTCGGGAGCGGAAGCATCCGCAGTGCGAGGCGGCCCCCACAAGTCCTCGCACACAGACACGCCAACACGCACATCGCCGACAGTCAGCAATGGCCCAGCCTCAGTCCCCGGCACGAAGTAGCGCTGCTCATCAAACACGGCGTAATTCGGCAACAGGTGCTTGCGAAACACCCCACGCACCGCCCCGCCCCAGCAAAGAGCAGCCGAGTTCCACAACCGCACAGGCCCACCAGCACCGCTGTCCTCAGGAAAACCAACCACCGCGGGCACCTCACCCGTATGCCCAGCAATCCGCTCCAGCGCCAGCGCAGCCCCTTCCACAAACGCCGGCTTCAGCAACAAATCCTCAGGCGGATACCCAGTAACAGTCAGCTCACTGAACACCACCACCTGCGCGCCATCAGCAACCGCCTCGTCGTACGCGTCCACGATCATCTCGGCGTTGCCCGCCAGATCGCCAAGACGAAGATTGAGCTGAGCCAGCCCCACACGCACTGACATCAGCTCACCCTACGCCCACCCCGCGCCAAGCACCCCAGGCGACGAGGGCGATGGGAGGGGCCAGGTGCCCGCGCGCAGTTTTGCGACGCCCCAGCGACCCCGCGCCCGCGCAAAGGCGTCGCAACTGTTTGAAGCACGGGTGCCTGGCCCCTCCCATCGCCCGGGCGCGCACGAGACGCGCGCAAGGCACGGGCGCGCGGAGGCATCGGAGCAAGTGATAGGTACGCTCCCCCAAACCGGGGGAAGCAACAGCAACACCCGGTAGCAGCAAGCGGGGGACGACCAGTCGAGGTGGCGCGGTGGCCAAAGAGAGGGTCGAACGTGACGAGGAAGATCTCGTCCGCCTGTACCTGACCGACATCGGCCAGTACCCCCTGCTGAACAAGGACGACGAAGTCCGCCTCGCCCAGCAGATCGAAAAGGGCATCGCCGCGAAGGAATCGCTCGAATCTCCGCGCGAGATTTCGAGCGCGCAGCGCCGCCGGCTCATGCGCACCCAGCGCGAGGGCGCCCGCGCCGAGCGCACGTTCGTGCAGTCGAACCTGCGGCTGGTGGTGTCGATCGCGAAGAAGTACCAGGCCTCGGGGCTGCCGCTGCTGGATCTCATCCAGGAGGGCAACCTGGGCTTGATGCACGCCGTCGAGAAGTTCGACTGGCGCAAGGGCTTCAAGTTCTCCACCTATGCGACGTGGTGGATCCGCCAGGCGATCACTCGTGGCATCGCCAACACCGGCCGCACGATCCGGCTGCCCGTGCATGCGGGCGACACGCTGGCGCGGCTGCAGAAGGCCCGCTCCCGGCTCGAGCTGAAGTACGGCCGTCCGGCCACGCTGGGCGAGCTGGCGATCGAAGTCGACATGCCCGAGCAGAAGGTGACCGAGGCGCTGCGGTTCGCCGCTGAGCCGCTGTCGCTGTCGGAGCCGCTGCGCGAGGACAGCGACGCCGAGCTGGGCGACGTGGTCGAGGACCGCGCTGCGGAGTCGCCGTTCGAGGTGGCGGCCACCACGCTGCTGCCCAGCGAGATCACCCGGCTGCTGTCACCGCTCGACGAGCGCGAGCGCGAGATCCTCAAGCTGCGCTACGGCCTCGACCGGGGCGAGCCCCGCACGCTCGAGGAAGTGGGCGAGCACTTCCAGCTCACCCGCGAGCGCATCCGCCAGATCGAGGCCCGGGCGATGTCCAAGCTGCGCCATCCCAGCACCGACACCGGTGCCCGCGACCTGCTCTCTGTGTAGCGAAGAGGCTGAGCCCTGGGCCCGGGCGGCCCGCGAGCGAAGCGAGCTGCAGCGGGACATGCAGTGCGAAGCCGTGGCCCGAGCGACCCGTGAGCCCAATCGCATGAGATTGGGGAACAAGAGCGGTTAGCAACGGCGCGGCGAGAGCGCCGTAGCGATTGCGGTTAGGCGTCGGTCAGTCGTCGAACCACGATGACGATCAGAGCGCCGACGATCACGGCGAGCAACAGCTTTTTCATGGTGCAGCGTCCTCTGTGCGGGATGACTGTGCGTAATGACAGTGCGGGATGACTGGGGTCACCGGCACAGCGAATGCTAGGCGCACATCTCCCGAACAACGCACGCACGAAATGGCGGAGGTGGACGGGAATCGAACCCGCCGGACGGGGATCACCCGTCCCGCCCGCTTTGAAGGCGGGGGAGCCCACCAGGCGCTCAGACACCTCCGCTCGCCATCTTTGCCCACGGTCGCACTCCGCGCCAGCCGTCGGGCACAGCGCGCCCGCCGGAAAACCATTTGATCGCGCGCCCACGCATCGGCCAAGGTCAGTGCTCACAATGAATTTCATCTGTTGTCATGTATTCAGGAGCATCAATGATCTATGCCTATGTGGGTGCCAAGGGCGGCGTCGGCAACACCGTGACCGCCCTGCTCGCCGCCAGCAGTGCCAAGCGCGCCGGCCGTGATGTGGTTCTTGTCGACCTGACCGGCGATTTCGGCGTAGTGCTGGGCACTGCGCCCGATCTGCCGGGAATCGCCGAGTGGACGGCGGCGGAGGAGCTGTCGCTGGGTGCGGCCTCGGCGCTCGCGGTGGATGTCGCGCCGGGCGTCAGCCTGCTGCCGCGCGGCAGCGGCGATATCGACGACGCCCGGCTGGGCACGCTGTGGTCGCTGCTTGCCGGCAAGCCGCGGGTCAACATCATCGATGCGGGACGCGGCAACGCAGCCCTCGAGCGGGTGGCGGGTCCCCGGGTGAGGCGTTTGCTCACGATGACCTGCTGCTACCAGGCGCTGCACCGCGCCCGCGGGCTCGTGGCCGACGTCGACGATGTGATCGTGCTGACCGATACGCAGCGCGCGCTGGGCCTCGCCGACATCGAGGCCGCGCTGGGACGGCATGCCGACGCGGTCGTGGCCGTGGATCGCTCGATCTCGCGCTGGGCCGACGCCGGCCTGCTGCTGGACCGCTGCGCCAAGTCGGCGCGGTCGCTGGATGCGTTCCTGTGAGCCGCATCGCGCGTGCCGTTGCCCGCCACCCGGCGAGCCGGGCGCCGGCCGACCCGGCGTTCGTGGAGGAGATCCACGAACGGTTCCTTCCGACGCCCGCGCCGGCTGCCCGCGATGTCGCTGCCGCCGTCGAGGGCGCGGCGCCGCTGCTCGATCGCCATCACGCGGCCGATCTCGTATCCGAAGTGCTGGCCCGCCTTGCGGGCATCGGGCCGCTGGCGGAGATCTGGGCTGATGACCAGGTGACCGAGGTGATGATCAACGGCCCCGGCCCGATCGTCATCGAACGGCGCGGCGTATTGACCATGGCAGGCCGGATCAGCACGGCCGAGGTGCATCGCCTGGTCGAATACTTGCTGGGGCCGACGGGGCGCCGTGTCGACCGTCGACTGCCCATGGTGGACGTGCGGCTCGACGACCGCACCCGCTGCCACATCGCCGTGCCGCCGGTAGCGGTCGACGGCCCGTACATCACGCTGCGCCGCTTTCCCGCGGGCACGCGCCGCCTCGACGAGCTGGCCGGCCCCGGCTTCGCTGCCTGCCTCGACCGTCTGATTGCAGAGCGGGCCAACCTGATCGTCTTCGGCCCCACCAGCACCGGCAAGACGTCGCTGCTGGCGAGCTTGCTCGCCACGGTGGCCGAGCGGGAGCGGCTCGTTGTGGTGGAGGAAGCCGCGGAGCTGCCCCGGCTCGGCGCCGGCACCGTGCGCCTCGAAGGTCAGCCGCCCAACGTCGACGGGGTCGGCGCGGTGACGATGGCCGAGCTGGTGGCAGCGGCCCTGCGGATGCGGCCCGATCGCCTGGTGATCGGCGAGGTGCGCGGCCCCGAGGCGGCGGCACTGCTGCAAGCGCTCACCACGGGTCATCGCGGCTCGCTGTCGACGCTGCATGCCGACGATCCCGCGCATGCGCTGTGGCGGCTCGAACAGCTCGCCCGCGGCGGCGGCGCGGTCGGAGACGTGGCCGCGCACATCGCGTCGGTGCTCGACGGCCTGGTTCACATGAGCCGCGGCACGGCCGGCCGCCGGGCAGTCGCCGCCATCTACGAAGTGCGCCACGACGGCTCGCTGGAACGAGCTGCAACGCCAGCGCCCCTGACAGCGGCAGTCTGATGCACACGCTGCTGGCTCGATGCAAAGGCCCCCTGCCGTTGGCCGATGCGCGGCACCTCGCGCGGCCGGGTCGGGAACTCGGTGCTGAGGCTCCGTGGTGAAGCTGATTGTGCTGCTGGCTTGCGTGGGCGGCGTCACGTCGCCGGCGGCGCGCCACTGGCTTCGCCGGCGTCGAGACCGGCGCCGCGCTGCGGCGGCAGTAGCAGCCCGCTCGGCGGGGATCGGCGACTTCTGTGCTGGGGTGTCGCGCGGGCTGGGGGGCGGCGACACGATGCTGCAGGCGCTGCGAGCCGCCGCCGACGGGCCCATGTCGGCACCGGTGGAACAGATCGCGGCCGAGCACGAGCGCGGCGTCACGCTGAGTCGTGCAGTACAGCGTTGGGCGGCGCGCGAGCAGACCTCGGAGGCCGCGCTGCTCTCCACGGCGGTCACGCTGGCCTCGGATCGAGTGGGCGCGCAGCCGCAGCTCTTCGATCATGTCGCCGCGACTGTCCGCGCACGTGCCGATATGGCCGCCGAGGCTGGGGTGCACGCGGCGCAGGCCCGTGCGTCGGTGTGGGTGGTGGCGGCGCTGCCGTGGGCGGTCGCGCTGGCGTTGCTCGCCGAAGGCGGCGCGGCTGCCCGGGTGCTCACCGCCACACCGCTGGGCTGGTTCTGCGCCGGCGGCGCGCTCCTGCTCGAACTGGCGGGCGTGTCATGGATGCGCGCCACCGTTGCGCGGGCGCTGAGATGATCGCCGGTCTCGCTGCGGGGCTGCCGCCCGCTGGGTCGGCACCTGCCGGCTCCGCTGCTGAGCTCGCGGCCGCTGCGCCGGGCCCGGCCGGGCTGCTGGGCTCGCCGGTCGGCGCACTGGTCGCCGACAGCGTTGTGCTGTCGAACCCGGTCGTCATCGGCGGCCTGGCCGCCGCGGCGGTGTGCTGGGGCGGCTACGTCACCCGTCCCGATCCCGGCCGTCGTCGTGTGCTGCAGCTCGCGGCACCCGGCTGGTCTGCCGGTGCCGCGTCCCGCAGCGGCCGGAGTGCTGCCGGCCGCACGACCCGCCATCCTGCCGCCGGCACCGCCCGCAACGACCAGGGCGCCGCCAGCCTGATGACGCGGTGGCTGCGGCGGCGCGACGTCCCGCACCCGGATCGTGTCGCCGCAGAGCTCGGCGCCGTCGTCGACGTGATGAACGTGGCCCTGACGTCCGGGTTGTCGATCATCGCCTCGCTGCAGCTCGCACTCGGTCATCTCGACGCCGCGAGCGCTCTCAAGCGCAGGCTGGCAGGGCAGGCCGCCTTCGAACATCTCGACGAAGCCTTGGAGGAATTCGGGCAGACCTGCGGCCCGCGCGCCCGAGCCTTCGCTGCCGCGGTCACGGGTTCCATGCGCACCGGCATCCCGCTGGCGCCCGAGATGGAGCGTCTCGGCCGGGAGCTGCGCGAGGACCGCCGCCGCCGGCTCGAGGGCAAGGTGCGCCGCCTGCCGGTGCTGCTGCTGTTCCCGCTCGTGCTGTGCGTGCTCCCGGCGCTCGGGCTGGTCGCCATCGTGCCGGTCCTCGTCGCGGCGTTCGGCGGCTGACATGCCTCGCTTGCCACGGCACCTCGCAGCACCGCAGATCACCAGGTCGATCTGGTCACCACAAGTTCCACGTTCACATCACTACCGCAACCCCAAGGAGTTCCTATGTACGAACGCTCGACTGCCCATGCCGCAGGCCCTCATGCTCAGGTGCGACGCACGCGCCGGCTAGACGCCGACCAGGCCGATGCGACCGACGAGGCCGGGCAGACCACGGCCGAGTACGCGTTGCTCACCGGCGCCATCGCACTGCTGGTCGCGGCAGTCACCGCTTGGGCCACCAGCACCGGCAAGATCGGCCGCCTGCTCGACGCGGTCTTCAACTACCTGACCAAGGCCATCTCCTGAAGCGAAGCGCAGCGAGGCGAACCATCCCGCTGGCTCAGCCTCCGAACTCGAGCATCGAGAGGCGCACTGTCTCGCTGGCTCGGCCTCCGGGCACACGCGCGGCGCAGGAACGCGGGCAGGCCACCGTCGAGCTGGCCCTGCTGCTGCCGTTCCTGGTGCTGCTGCTCATGTGCATCGTCCAGACGGCGCTGGTCGCGCGCGACGCAGTGCTGGTGTCGCATGCAGCCCGGGTGGGCGCGCGCATCGCCGCGGTGGAGCCGTCGATGGACGCCGTCCGCAAGGCCGTGGAGCATGCTGCTGCGCTCGATCCGGACCGGCTGGAGGTGGAGCGACATGTCGAGGCAGAACTGGTGCGCGTCACTGTGCGTTACCGCTCTGCAACAGAGGTTCCTCTGGCCGGTGCACTGGTCGGCGACGTCCATCTGACCGAGTCCGCGGCAATGCCCGACGAGCGCCCTGATCGCTGAGGCTGAGCCTCCGAAATTGCCGCTTGCGCATGTCACACCCATCGGGTTCAATGGCAAGTCACACACCTGTAATTACAGGTGAGCAATCTCGGCTGCCGATGAGCGCAACGGACACGGACGCCGAGTTGGATTCGGGGAGGGCCCGTGGCATTCGCAACTGACGTAGCAGTCGAGCTACCAGCAGGGAACTGGTGGGACGAGGCCAATTGCCTCGGGGTCGATCCCGACCTGTTCTTTCCCGAGCGCGGGGCGAGCACCCGCGAGGCCAAGGCGGTCTGCCGCGGCTGCGTCGTCAGCGACGAATGCCTCGAATACGCACTCCAGAACAGCGAGAAGTTCGGCATCTGGGGCGGCATGAGCGAGCGGGAACGCCGCCGTGTGCGCCGCCAGCGAGCCCTCACGAGGCGCGCCGCTGCCGGCTGACCTGTTTCAAGCCGGCTGACCTGACTCGGCTACCGGTCTGATCGGGCACTGGTACGCTCGCGAGCGTGATGGCAATCGCGCTCGGACCGCCCGAACTGCTCATCCTGCTCATCATCGTGCTGGTGCTGTTCGGAGGAGCCAAGCTGCCCAAGCTGGCGCGCTCGCTGGGCCAGGCTCAGCGCGAGTTCCGTGAGGGCGTGAACGACGAGGACAAGGCGGCCGGCGACAAGGCGTCTGGCGACATCTCGTCAAGCGACGCCTGATTCAACTCGAGATCCTCGACGGAGCCTTCGAGCTGAGGTTCGGCGAGCCCAAGGCTCAGGCGGCGCGGGCGGCCTTGCTTGCCCGGCGGCGGTCCCGCAGGATCCGCCGACGCTGCCGCTCGGAGGTGCCGCCCCACACGCCGTGGGTGATGTTGTTGGACAGCGCGTATTCGCGGCAGGCGTCGGCCACCGGGCACTGGGCGCACACCTTCTGAGCCACGATCACGCCGGCTCCGTCATTGGGGAAGAACACGTCGGGATCGATGTCCGCACACCTGCGGAACGCGACCCACTCCGAGGCCAGGCTCTCGGATCCCTGAGACATCTGCGGCTCGTACACCGGATTGATCTGCAACATCACAAGAACCAACGCCCCAACCAGCCAACCGGTTCCCTGATTCAGGCACTCTCATCGAATTCTCATGCGGTGCGTCAGCCGCCTGCCCAGCGGGCGCGCGTCGGTACCCTTGCGCCACCGCAAACAAGGACCACCGTGACCGACATCGCCACCGAAGCCGAGCAGCTCCCGCCGGAGGTCGGCATCCGCATCATCTACCTGGGCCCCGTCGCACCGCACTGGGAGATCGAGGGCATCTACGGCGACGAAGCAGCCGTCGACGAGTTCCGCCGCCGCACCAACGCGCGCCTGCAGCTGCTGCCGCCCCACGACCCGCAATTCCGCCGCAACCGCGAACGGGTCGTGCGCGATGCCGAGCGCGAGAACTACGAGCTCCATTGGGACCTCGGCATGCCCGAAGAAGACGACGAATAGACGCGAACAGACGCGAGTAAACCCGTTCACGGATTGTTCACGGCATCCGTTTCCGCCGTTCACCACGAACCCGCGAGGCTGTCACCGTCCGTTCGTAGCGTGCGCGTCCATGCGAAAGACCCCCTTGTCATCCCGCCGCGGCACGAAGCTGCTCGTGGCACTGCTCACCTCGTTCGCTCTGGTAGCCGCTGCGTGCGGCAGCGACGACGACTCGTCTGACGACGGCGCCGCCAGCGCTGCTGCGACGACAGCCGCACCGGCGGCTCCCGCCGCGACCCAGGCCCCCGCGGACGACATGGCCGACGACATGTCGATCCGCGGCTCCATCGACGTGACCGGCTCGTCGACGGTCGAGCCCGTCACCAACCTGCTGGCTGAGGCCTTCTCCGAGCAACATCCCGACGTGGCGTTCTCGGTCGCAGGCCCCGGCTCGGGCGACGGTCACAAGGCCGCAGCGGCCGGCGAAGTGCCCATCTGGAACAGCTCTCGCCAGATCAAGGACTCCGAGGCCACCGACATCAACGCTGCAGGCATCGAGTTCATCGAGTTGCGCGTCGGCATCGACGGCATCTCGGTGATCACTGCCGCCGGCAACGACTCGGTCGACTGCCTCAACTTCGAAGACCTCTACAGCCTGGTCGGCATCGAGGCCACCGGCTTCACGTCATGGGCCGACGCCAACAGCTTGAACGCCGAGCTCGGAGGCAATGGTCCGTTCGGTGACGGCGCGCTGGAGATCTTCGCTCCGGGCGAGGAATCGGGCACCTTCGACAGCTTCATCGAGATCGCACTCGAGGACGTGTGGGAGCACCGTGTCGAAGAAGGCCATGCCGACGAGAACTTCGCCGTGCGCCCCGACTACAACGCTTCGGCCAATGACAACGTGATCATCGACGGCATCGCCGGCAACCAGCACAGCCTCGGCTGGGTGGGCTTCGCCTTCGCCGATGAGAACCGCGACAAGGTGAAGCTCCTGGAGGTCGACGGCGGCGACGGCTGCGTGTCGCCGACGCCTGAGACCATCGCCTCGGCCGAGTTCCCGATCGCCCGCTTCCTCTACACCTACATCGATGCTGCGAAGGCCTCCGACCCCGCCATCAAGGCCTTCGTGGACTTCATGCTGAGCGACGAGGGCCAGACCTACGTGGTCGAGGCCGGCTATGTCAACCTCGACCCTGCCGACCTCGAGCAGTCGCGCAGCAACTGGGCCAACCTGACCACCGGCAAATCGTTCTAGCTGCCGGCAGGCTGAGCCAACGGATCCGGGAAACCCTCCCTCCCGCTGATGGTCCCCCTCAGGTGCCCTCTCGCTTGCGCTCACGCGCAGCGATCGGGGTACCCGAGGGGGGCATCGGCGTGTTTCCCAGGGCCTGAGCGGCCCGTGAGCCCGTACCAGATGAGAACGGGAACAGGAGCGCAACGCAATGGGTTCGCGATGAAACAGTTCCTGACCCGAGCCACTTCATAAGATGACGCCGCCCATGCCACAGAACACCTCCGACCTGAGCGCCGCCGACTTGCGGACGTCGGCGAGCCGGCGGGCCTGGTCGGCCGGGGCGCGCTGGGCCTTCGCGCTGGCGGCGCTCGTCACGGTGCTGGTGAGCGCGCTCATCATCTGGACGGTCGCGTCTGGGGCGTGGACCTTCATCAGCCAAGTCGCCTGGGGCAACCTGACCGAGATCGGCTGGTTCCCACGGCGGGGCCTGTTCGACCTGAGCACGCTGCTGGTCAACTCGGTGCAGATCTCCGTCATTGCGATGCTGGTGGCGGTGCCGTCGGGTTTCGGCGCCGCGATCTACCTCTCCGAGTATGCGCATCCCAAAGTGCGCAAGGTGATGAAGCCCACCCTCGAGCTGCTGGCCAGCGTGCCCAGCGTGGTGCTCGGCGTGTTCGCCATCAGCTTCATCACCCCGTCGATCCTCACCAACTTCTTCGACGACATCAACTTCTTCAACAAGCTGGCGGCGGGCATTGCGGTGGGCCTGCTGGTGATCCCGCTGATTGCATCGATCGCGGAGGACGCGCTGCGAGCCGTGCCGGTGGCACTGCGGGAAGCCTCCTCGGGCCTCGGCGCACGCAAGGTCACCACGTCCATCCGGGTGGTGCTGCCCGCCGCGATGTCGGGCCTGATGGCCGCGATCATCGTCGGGTTCAGCCGCGCCATCGGCGAGACGATGGTGGTCACGATCGCATCGGGCGGCGGCGACACCTCGCTGTTCAACCTGTCGCTCACCGAGTCGGGGGGCACCATCACCTCCGCCATGGCGGCGCTCGGCCTCGGCACCGACCAGGTAGCCGGCAACAACCTGGCGTTCCAGAGCCTCTACTTCCTCGGGGCCCTGCTGTTCGCCATCACCCTCGTGCTCAACATGGCCGGCGACGTGATCGTCCGGCGGCTGCAGAACAAGTACTGATGTCTGTTCTGACCACTCCTGCAGGCATCGCCACCGGCGCCGCCGATGCCCTGCGCCGCCGCCCCGGCGCCGATGTGGCCGGCTCCGCCTTCAAGTGGCTGCTCATCGGCGCCACCGTGTTCGCCACGGGCTTTTTGGCCGTGCTGCTCGCCGTGATGATCGTGGACGGCTGGGAGGTGCTGTCGGGCAACCTCTGGCACTTCCTGACTCACGGCTTCTCCCAGCGCTCCGCTGCCGAAGCCGGCGTGTGGCAGGGCATCCTCGGCAGCCTGCAGGTGGCGCTGGTGACCGGGCTGTTCGCCGTGCCGACCGGCGTGGCCACGGCGATCTACCTCGTCGAGTACGCGCAAGGCAGCCGCTTCGCTCGCATCGTCGAACTGAACATCCGCAACCTGGCCGGCGTGCCCTCGATCGTCTACGGGCTGCTCGGCCTTGCGGTGTTCGTGCAGACGATCGACGGCTTCACCAAGGGAAAGACGGTCATCGCGGGCGGCATGACGCTGGCCGCCATGGTGCTGCCGATCGTGGTGATCACCTCGGTGGAGGCGTTGAAGGCCGTGCCAGACTCGCTGCGCGAAGCTGCCTACGGTGTAGGGGCCACCAAGTGGGAGGTCCTCTCACGCCAGGTTCTGCCTGCGGCCTTGTCGACGATTCTCACCGGCACGGTGCTGGCACTGGCGCGCGCCCTCGGCGAGGCCGCCCCGCTGATCCTGGTGGGCGCGGCCACCGGCTTCATGAGCTTCGGCGATGCCAACGTCCTCGAAACCTTCACCGGCCCCTACACGGCATTGCCGGTGCTCATCTTCAACTTCGCACGCCAGCCCGGCGCCGATTGGGGGGTGAACGCGGCCGCGGCCAGCGTCATCATCCTGGTGCTGGTGCTGGCGGTGAACGGTCTGGCCATCTACCTGCGCAATCGCTTCGAGAGGCAGTGGTGACCGCGCCGCCGTGACCGACCTCGACCCACAGCCCCGAACAGGTGAAACGTGAATCCCGAGAAGGCCCTGATGACCGACGAGCCCGCAGCACCAGACATCCTGGCGCCATCGGAATCTCCCGCGCACACACGTATCGACGTGAGCGCGGTCGCGGCCATGGCCGGTCAGCGTGCCGACACCGAGACGGTGTTCGAATGCGGCGACATCAACGTGTACTACGGCGACTTTCGCGCCCTGCGCGATGTCACGCTCAATATCGCAGCACACGAGGTGACGGCATTCATCGGCCCGTCGGGCTGCGGCAAGACCACCTTCCTGCGCTGCTTCAACCGCATGAACGACCTCATCGAGGGCGCCCGGGTGGACGGCGCCATCAACTACCACGGCGTCAACCTGTACCAAGACGAGGTCGACCCGGTGGAGGTGCGGCGGCGGGTGGGCATGGTGTTCCAGAAGCCGAACCCGTTCCCCAAGTCGATCTACGACAACATCGCGTACGGGCCGCGGCTGGCTGGCGTGAAGCGATCCGCGCTGGACGACGTGGTGGAAGGCTCGCTCACCCGGGCGGCGCTGTGGGACGAAGTCAAGGACCGTCTCAAGATGTCGGCCTACGGGCTGTCGGGCGGTCAGCAGCAGCGGCTGTGCATTGCCCGGGCCATTGCGGTGCAGCCCGACGTGGTGCTGATGGACGAGCCCTGCTCTGCGCTCGACCCGATCGCCACCGGCCGCATCGAGGAGCTCATCGCCGAGCTGAAGACCGAGTACACGATCATCATCGTCACGCACAACATGCAGCAGGCCGCCCGCATCAGCGACATGACGGCCTTCTTCTCGGTGCAGGCCAACGAGATGGGCCAGCGCACCGGCCTGCTCGTGGAGTACGCGCCGACCAGCCTGATCTTCACCAACCCCGACGATCCCCGCACGGAGGCCTACATCACCGGGCGGGTTGGTTGATTTGCGCCACACTGCATGACATGACCGAAGAAGTACGGACCGAGTTCCATCAGCTGATGGACGAGGTTCGTGCCGATCTCGTGCAGATGGGCGGCATGGTGGCCGAGGGGATCTCGGCGGTGAGCGCCGCGCTGCTCGCCGGCGACATCGGCGGTGCCGACCAGATCATCGCCGCCGACGACGAGCTCGACCTGCTGAGCCTCGAAGCCGAGGAGAAGTGCGTGCGGCTGCTGGCGCTGCAGCAGCCGGTGGCGGTCGACCTGCGCACGATCCTGACCGACCTGCGGATGATCTCCGAGATCGAGCGCAGCGGCGACCTGGTCACCAATATCGCCAAGGCGATCGCCCGGCTGCACGGCGTGGAGCTGGAGCCCCGGGTGCGGGGGCTGATCGACCGGATGCGCGAGCAGGCGGTGAAGCTGACGGCCAAGGCCATGGACGCCTACGCCGAGCGCGATGCGGGCCTGGCGTCGGTGCTCAACGACATGGACGACGTGCTCGACGACCTGCACAACGAGTACATCGTGTCGGTGTTCGCCTCGCACGAGCTCGGCAAGATCAGCATTCAGCACGCCGTGCAGCTCGCGGTGGTGGGCCGGTTCTACGAGCGCATCGGCGATCACGCGGTGAACGTGGCCGAGCGCGTCGAGTTCCTGGTGACCGGGGAGCTGCCCGAGCATCTGGGCGCCAATCGGGCTCGTGCCCGCCGGGAGCAGGACGAGATGTGATTGCGGCGCTGGCAGCGGTGGCGACCGCACTGGCAGTCGCGCTGGTTGTGGTGTTGCTGCTGGTGCGAGGGCGCAGTTCGGCCGCGGAGCGGCTGGGGCGTGTGGTGCACCGGTTTGTCGGGGAGGGCGAGGCGCCCCGTCCGGGCGAGGCACGGCTCGACCACAACAGCCTTGACGACTGGATCACCTACCTGGAATCGGTTGCCACCACAGCGGCCATGACGGCCAACCTGGCCGAGCGCGACCGGGCTCGCTGGCAGCTGGCGATGAACGAGCTGGCGGTGGGCGTGGTGCTGGTGGACGAGGACGGCGACGTGTGTGCCAGCAATGCGCTGGCCGACGAGATGATGTCGGCACGTGATGCGATGGCGCTGGTGGGCGCCGGCGTCACCCAGCTCTTGGAGTCGGCCCAGGAAGGGCAGACTCGTTCCCGCACGGTGAGGCTGACGGGGCCGCCGCCGCGGGTGATCGAGATCAGCGCGCATCCGGTTGCGGGCGACAGTCATGCGCTGGGGGCTGTGGCGGTGATGACCGACCGCACCGACGGCGTGCGGGTGGACGAGGTGCGCCGGGATTTTGTGGCCAACCTCAGCCATGAGCTGCGCACGCCGGTGGGCGCCATTGCGCTGCTGTCGGAGACGCTGGCCGAAGAGGATGACGCAGCGGTGCGCGCCCGGCTGGTCGACCGCATCGGCACTGAGGCTGATCGGGTGCGGCTCATCATCGACGACTTGCTGGAGCTGAGCCGGGTGGAGCTGGAGGGTTCCCTGCGGCAGGAGCCGGTGCCGGTGGTGCCGCTGCTGAGCGAGGTGGCGCACCAGTATTCCGAGCACGCTCGCAAGCACGATGTGTCGCTGGTGAGCCCGGCGGAACCTGAACAGCTGGTGCTTCATGCCGACCGGGGTCAGCTTCTGCGGGCGGTGGGGAACCTGGTCGACAACGCCATCAAGTACAGCGACCCGGGCGCGGAGGTTCGGCTGTCTGCCGCGCCGAGTTCTCGTGACGATCGGCCCCCGTCGGAGGTGCCGGCCGATGCCGATGAGCAGGCGTGTGTGGATGTGGTGGTTGCCGACGACGGCATCGGCATTCCCGCCGACGAGACCGAGCGGGTCTTCGAGCGCTTCTACCGGGTCGACAAGGCCCGTGCCCGGGCCACCGGCGGCACCGGGCTGGGCCTGAGCATCGTGCGCCACGTGGTGATGAACCACGGCGGCGAGGTGATGCTGCAGACCCGTGAGGGTGTGGGCACCACGTTCACGCTGAGGTTCCCGGCAGAACAGGACGGAGCGAGCACATGACATCGGTACTGGTGGTCGACGACGAGCCGTCGTTCACCGAGGCCCTCACGGTGGGCCTGCGGCGCGAGGGTTTCGAGGTGCGCACGGCGGCGGACGGCCGGGCGGCGCTGGCCGAGATCAGCGAGGCGGAGCCCGATCTGGTGCTGCTCGACGTGATGCTGCCCGGCATGTCCGGCCTTGACGTGTGCCGTGAGATTCGCAAGCAGTCGCGGGTGCCGCTGATCATGGTGACCGCCCGTGCCGAGGAGATCGACGCCGTGGTGGGCCTGGAGGTGGGGGCCGACGACTATGTGGCCAAGCCGTATCGCATGCGTGAGCTCGTGGCCCGCATGCGGGCGGTGCTGCGGCGTGCGTCGGGCCAGCCGCCTGACGGCGACGGCGCTGCGTATTTGGTGGAGGGCGATGTGGAGCTCGACATCGACCGGCACGAGCTGCGGGTGCGGGGCGAGCTGGTCACCCTGGCGCTGAAGGAGTTCGAGCTGCTGGCGTACCTGCTGGCCCATGCCGGCCGGGTGGTGACCCGTGACAGCCTCATGCAGAACGTGTGGGAGTACAACTACGTGGGCGACACCAAGACGATCGACGTTCACGTCAAGCGGCTGCGGGCCAAGATCGAGGACGATCCGTCGAACCCGCAGCGCATTACCACCATTCGCGGTCTGGGCTACCGCTACGAGCGGGCGGCGCCGCCTGCTGGTTGATGCGTATGCAGCCGACTGGCCCTGCTTGCTGAACGACGCACAGCCCGCTTGTCACATCGAGGGCGCACAATGGTGCCGATGACCTGGGGCAGCGGCTGATGCAGCCGTTCACGTGGCTTGCCCGCACGCACCTGCTGTCTGCTGCCGGCGATGCGCTGATTGCGATCGCGCTGGCCGGGTCGCTGTTCTTCAACCTCGATCCGGCGGCTGCCCGGCCCAGGGTGGCGCTGTACCTGCTGGTGACGATGGCGCCGTTCGCGGTGGTGGGGCCGCTGATCGGGCCGCTGGTCGACCGCAGCCGTGGCGGGCGGCGGGGGATGATCATCGGCGCCGGCATTGCCCGGGCGGTGCTGGCGCTGCTGATGGTGCGCCATCTCGATTCGCTGCTGCTGTTCCCCGAGGCGTTCGGCGCGCTGGTGGCGGCCAAGACCTATCACGTGGCCAAGAGTGCGGTGGTGCCGGGGCTGGTGCGCGAGGAGCGCGACCTGGTCGAGGCCAATTCGAAGCTGATGCTGCTGAGCGGTCTGGGGGGCGCGCTGGCTGCGGGGCCTGGTGTGCTGCTGAGCCTGGCGTCGTCGCGCTGGGTGCTGGTGCTGGCGTCGGCGGTGTTCGTGCTGATGACGTTCCCGGCACGGCGGCTGCCCCTCACCGTCGTGCGACCGGTCCAGCCTGCTCAGGCTGCCCCTGCCGGCCAGGCTGGCCAACCTGCCCAGTCTTCGGGGCGGCGGGGCGGGATGCTGCTGGCGGGTTCGGCCATGGGCGTCGTGCGGGCCATGACCGGCTTCACGCTGTTCCTCATTGCGTTTTGGCTGCGCACCGACGACGCAGCGCCGTGGTGGTTCGGTTTCATGTTCACCGCCAGCGCGGTCGGCCAGCTCATCGGCGCTGTGGGTGCGCCGTGGCTGAGACGCCGCGTCCGCGAGGAGGTGCTGCTGGCCAGCACGCTGCTGCTGGCGGCTGCGGTGTCGTTCTACGTGGTGACCGCGCCCGACCGCTTCTCGGTGCTGGTGCTGGCCATGGTGATCGGCCTCATGTCGGCGCTGGGGAAGCTGTGCTTCGACGCGATCGTGCAGCGCGACGAGGTGCCCGCCGACCGGGGGCGCACGTTCGCCCGCTTCGAGACCCGCTTCCAGCTCATGTGGGTGATCGGCGGGCTGGTGCCGGTGGCGGCGCCCAGCGGCATCCTGCCGCTGCGGGCCGGCGTGATGCTGCTGGGCATTGCCGGCCTGGTTGCGGTGGTGCTGTATGCGGGCGGGCTGTGGGCGCTGGCGCGGGGCCGGCGTCCGCCGTCGGAGATCATCGCCACCCGGGTCCGCACCCGCATCCGCCGCAACAAACCGCAATAGCGGGATACGTGCGCCCGCAGCTCGGGCGTCTGTGCCTGTCGGCTGACGTTTGGGGGAGAGCTAGAGCGGGAGGTCGAGGCGGGCGAGCCAGAGGCCGGGTGCGACGAGCTCGTTCGGCGTGGGCAGCCCGCCGGGCTCGAAGAGGCGGGCCAGCCCCTCGCGGCCGGCTCGCTCGATCACGCCGGCGATGAAGCTGTCTCCCCGGTCGCGTGCCTCGGCCGTCAGCCGCACGCCGAGCAGCCGGTCGGCATAGTCGGCGCCGGTGAGGGCGCGGCGGCGGACGGCCTCGCTGAGCGCACCGAATCCGCCGATCAGGCGGGGACCGGCCTGCGCGACCACGTCGTCGACGTAGGCGGTGAGCACGCAGATCAGCGTTTCGAGCTGGCTGATGCTCTGCTGCTCGTCGCGGGTCACGCCGAGCAGCAGTTCGGGATTGCCGAAGATGCGCTGGAGCTGTTCGCCGAACTGCGCCTGGAGCTGCTGCGGATCGCTGGCGTCGTCGAGCGACGGCAGTTCCAGATCGCCGAAGTCCATGGGGTCGCCCCGGCGGAAGCCGTCGACATGTTCGGCCAGCAGCCGGTCGAGATGCTCCCGGATGCCGGGTTCGGCCAGCACGGCGTGCATGGTGTGCTCCCGGATGGCGACCCACAGCATCACGTCGTCGACGTCGAGGCTCCATTCGTTGGCGAACTCGGCGATGTTGGCGGTCACGATGAGCACGCGCGGCATGGGGATCATGAGGTCGGAGTTGCCGAACGCGCTGGTGGCGAGGTGGCCGGCCATCATGCCGGCAGTCATCGCCACGGTCATGGGGCTCATCATGGCGAGCAGGCCGGCGAAGGGGTCATGTGCGACGCCGCCCTCCGGGTTGTCGTGCTTCAGCCGTTCCGACAGCCGGTCCATGAGCGGGCGGATGGTCTCCAGCGCGCTGGTGGCCCAGCCCGAGCGGGTGACCGGCTCGAGCTGCGGTGCAACCTGCAGGCCGGTGACATGTGCCACGTGCAGCTCTGCCACCCGGCTGATCTCGCTGAGGCGGTGCCGCTCGACCGGGTCGACGTTGTGCTCGAGCTTGCCGCCGGTGGCGAGCTGGTTGGCGGCCTGGCGGGCGCCTTCCCAGAGCTGCTCGTCGTTGCCCCCGAAGATGGATGCGATGTCGCCGAGGAACGGGATGCCCGAGAATGGGTTGTCGTCATCGTCGGCCACAACGGCATCGTACGACGGGTCACGGTGCGCCGGAACAGCGCCCCTGCCGCTGTGCGCTGCGATCGACTACGGCTGCCAACTGTCGCTGCTGTCGGGCGCAGTGACCGGGGGCAGGGTGATGAGTGAGGCATGGTAGGGAGATGAGCCGGATTGCCGTGTCGGGTGCCGGCGGCGTGATCGGCGCCCGGGTGCTGCAGTGGCTGGCCCAGTCGTTCGACGTGCTCGACGTGGATGCCGCCGATGCCGACAGACAGCACGACCTGGGCGGCGCCGAGACGCTGGTGTATCTGCGGCTGACCCGCGAGGTGACCTCCGACCGGGTGCGGCGGGTGCTGGCGGCGGCCGGCGGCGTGCGGCACCTGACGATGGTGTCGAGCGCCAGCGTGTACGGGGCCTGGCCCAACCACCCCACGCCGATCTCCGAGGATCTGCCCGTGCGCCCCAACCTGGAGGCGTCATGGGCCGTGCATCATGCCGACGCCGAGCGGATGGTGCTGGAGTGGTGCGACCAGGGCGATCGCTCCGTGGCGATCCTGCGGCCGGCGCCGGTGGTGTCGAGCGGCCTGGGCGGCCCGATCGGCGAGGCGATGCTGGCCGCGGCCCCGATCCGCACGGGCAGCGACGACCCGCCGGTGCAGTTCCTGCACCTCGACGATCTGGCCTCCGCGGTGGTGCTGGCCACGCAGCGCCGGCTGTCGGGCGTGTTCAACGTGGCGCCCGACGGCTGGCTGTCGCCCGGCGAGCTGCGGGCGCTGCTGGGCGCCCGACCCAAGATCCGGCTGCCGATGCCCTTGCCCAAGCGGCTCGACCGTTACGTGGCCCGGCGGGTGGGCCACGCTGCGCCCGAAGGGCTGCTCCCGTATACCCGCTATAGCTGGGTGGTGGCCAACGATCGGTTGCGGGCCGAGGGCTGGGAGCCCCGCTACAGCAGCGCCCAGGCGTTCGTGGTCGCCGACGTCGGGATGCCCTGGGACGACCTCAATGCCCGCCAGCGCCAGTACGCCACGCTGCTCGGCGCGGGGGCCGCGGTGGCTGCAGGCGGCTGGGCTGCCGCGGCCTGGGTCCGGCGCTCCTACGCTTTGCGATGATGCAGCCCGATGCGATCCCGGCCGACACGTGGGTGGAGCTGACTCACGACGATCTGCCAATCGCCGCCATCTATGAATGGGCGCTTGATCCGGCGGCGGGAGCGGTCGTGCTGTTCTCCGGCACGGTCCGGGATCATGCCGAGCACCGCACGGGCGTGACCCAGCTCGTGTACGAGGCGTACGAGTCGGAGGTGGCGCCGCGGCTTGCCGACATCGCGGCGGAGATGCGTCGGCGGTGGCCCAGCGTGCGCAAGGCGGCGCTGCTGCACCGGGTGGGCATGCTCGGCTTGACGGAGAGCTCGGTGGTGGTGGCCGCCTCGGCGCCGCATCGGGATGCCGCATTCGAAGCTGCCCGCTTCGGCATCGATACGTTGAAGGCCACGGTGCCGATCTGGAAGCAAGAGCATCACGACGCCGGTACCGACTGGGGCTTGCAGTCGCAGCCGATCGCGCAGGTGCCCCGGTCATGAGCCCGCTGCTGTTCCTGGCGATCGCGATCGTGGTGCCGTTGCTGGGGATGATCGTGCTGGGTATCGGCGCCCGCATCAAGCGCGGGAAGGTGACCGACGACGAGACGGAGCCGTTCCGGCGCAAGCTCGAGTCGATCGCCCCCCCTGAGTCGGATGACATGCCATCTGGCACGCCGGGACTCGTTCGGGTGATGCGTCGGCGCAGAGGCAGCCGTTCCCGCGAGCAAGCACCCGGTACTGCTGACGTCGTGTCCGACGAGGCCGAGCCCGCCGGTCATACCGCTGCCGCGACGGTTGACGCCGAATTCGGCGGGCGGCGCGGCCGACGCCGAATTCGGCGAGCGGCACAACAGCCTGCAGCACTCATTGCGGCCCAGCAGCAGCCGGCACCGGCCGGCGTCCGCCTGGTCGAGCGCGACTACTCGGTACCGCTGCTGCCGCCGTTGAACGCCGACCTCGAAGAGCTCCCGCTGCAGCCAGGCGAGCGGCGGAGCCGCCGAGCGGTTCCCCGCCCACCCGAATCCGATCGACGGCACGACCACGTGATCTCTGCCGACCAGAGGCCCAACCAGAGGCGCCGTTCTGGCTCGTGACCTGGCGATCGATCTCGGCACCGCGAACACGCTGGTGTACGAGCGGGGGCGCGGCATCGTCTTCAACGAGCCGTCGGTCATAGCGCTCAATGAGCGTTCTGGCGATGTGCTGTCGGTGGGGCGCGAGGCCTGGCAGATGATCGGGCGCACGCCGAGCTACATCATCGCTGCGCGGCCGCTGCGCAATGGCGCCATCACCGACTTCGACATCACCCAGCGCATGATCCGGCTCATCCTGCAGGGCGTCGGCGTCGGCCGTTTCGGTCGTACCCGCGTGGCCGTCTGCGTGCCCTCGCTGATCACCCCGGTCGAACGGCGAGCGGTGATCGAGGCGGCCCGGCGGGCCGGGTCGTCGGACGTCCGGCTCATCGAGCAGCCGATCGCTGCGGCCATCGGCTCGGGCCTGCCGATCCACGAGCCCACCGGCTCGCTGGTGATCGACGTCGGCGGCGGCACCGCCGAGATCGCCATGGTGTCGCTCGGCGGCCTGGTATCGCTGCGCGCCGTCCGGGTGGGCTCGTTCGACTTCGACACTGCGCTGATGAACTACTCCCGCCGCGTACACGGCATCGCGATCGGCGAGCGCACGGCGGAGGAGCTGAAGATCAGCATCGGCTCGGCATGGCCGATCGATGACAAGTTCGACGCCGAGGTGAAGGGCCGTGACCTGACGACGGGTCTGCCCCGCACCTTCATCATCACCCCCACCGAGGTGCGCTCCGCACTGGCCGACACGGTCGAGCTCATCGTTGAGGCCGTGTTGGAGTGCCTGGGCGAGGCACCGCCCGAGCTGGCACAGGACCTCATCCACACCGGTGCCCTCATGGTCGGCGGGGGCTCGCTGCTGCAGGGCCTCGACCAGCGCATCGCATCCGAGGCACGTGTGCCCGTGCTGCGCTCGGAGTCGCCGCTCGAGACCGTTGTGCTGGGTGCTGGCCGGGCGCTCGAGAACTTCGAGTCGCTCCACGCCTCGCACACGATCCCCGGCCGCTGAACCGCCCCGGTGGAGGGGCACGCTGGTTGGGCGTGCTCATCGGGTTGCTGTTCATGAGGTCATGCTTTCGCGGGGGTGTGACACGACGAGGCCCGTACATGGCTGAGTCGATGGGGTTCGGCGCGTGTTGAACGCTGTGCTGGCGCGCTTGGCAGTGCGTCGGGCTGCGGCGCTTCTCGCAGCGGTGCTGTTGGCGGCAGGCTGCTCGGAATCGCCTCCCGAGGCCAGCCCGCCGGTGCAGCTCCAGCTTGCGCCTGCCGACGGTTATGACGCCGGCATGTTCACCTTGGGCGTGCTGCTGGACTTGGGTCAAGACGAGGCCGACCGTGCGGCGCTCGCCGGCGTTCAGGCCTACTGGGCCGGCGTCAATGCCCGAGGCGGCATCGCCGGGCTCTACCCGGTTGAGCTGTCGGTGAGGCACCGCGACCCTGCCGCTACCTCGGACGGGGACACCGCTGCGCTGCGGGAAGTCGGCGCGCCGGGCACGTCGGAAGGGGAGGCGCCGCCGCTCGGGAACGGGGATGCCAACGCAGGCGCTGCGGTCGGGGAGTGGGATGTCGCAGCGCTGGCCTACGTAGGCAGCTCGATCGACGCCGCCGAAGTGACGGCCGGGCTGTCGTTGCCGGTGGTGCCGGCCGTCGCCACGCTGGCCGGCGAGGACCTGGACCGGGTGCTCACGTCCGCGGCGCCCGTGGAGCTGACCACCGTGGCCCTGCTGGACCGCTTCCGTGCCAGCGGACCAGGCGCCACCTGGTGCGTCATCGTCGACAGTTCACCCCTGGGCCGCCACGTCGCCGCGGCGGCCTATGCCGCAGGCGCTGCCCGTGAGACGGTGCCGGCAATGCTCGATCTCGACGTGGGCGAGATCGAGGTGCTCAATCTGGATGCGTCCGTCTTCGACGTCACCGACGCAGTCAGCGACCGCCAGTGCCGGTATGTGCTCGTCGAGACGAGCGAGCCCGGAGCTGTCCACGTGCTCGAACGGCTCCCGCCGAACCTGACCGTCGTACGGCGCTCCACCCTTGCTGCCGGCATCGAGCTGCCAGGACAGGTGGAGCTGCTTATCGACCCCGCCCCGCCCTGGCAGACCGATCGCTCCGCCGTGATGGATGCGTTCGCCGCCGACTGGGCAAGCTTCAGCGCCGACGCTGCGGCCGAGCCGCTTGCGCAGCCGGCGTCGCCCACCCAGCCCGGCGACCGCCCTCTGGCAGACCCTCGGGTGCGGGCCGGATGGCTGTCACAGCTGCGCCTGCACCTGTTGCTGGAACAAGCGGTCGCTGCCGGCGATGTGAGCCGGGAACGGCTCGTTGCCTTGGCAGGACAGGTCGAGCCAGTCGATCCCGACCGCAACACACTGCCCGGCGTGCCACGCATCGGCATGGACATCTCCGAGCCGATCGGCGGCGGACCGTTGCGCACTCTCCGTCTCTACGGACGCAGCGATGTTGCCGCCGACGACCTCGGGCTGCGCCAAGTACTCGCCCTCGACGTGACCCACCTGATGGAAATGCTGCGAGACCGCCTCGGCCCCTAGCTCAGCGCACGGGCACGCCGAGCAGTTCGCCGGCGACGGCCCGCACCTGGCGGTCACGATCCTCGAGTGCTGCCCGCACGGCATCGGCGGCTCGGTCGTCGTCGAACTGGTACAGCCCGAGCAGCGCACGGCGGCGGATCTGCGGCCGGTCGTCCATGGCGGCCAGCAACATCTCGAGCGCCATCCCCCGGGCAGCCTCGTGGGTCGCACCCGCAGCAGCGCTGTCGGGCGCACACGGTCCGGACTTTGGTTCGGCGGCAGCGTCGTGAGCCGCGCCGGCGGCAGCCTCCTGGGGCGCGCCCGCTTCGGCGTCCAAGCCAGCAGCGATCGCCCCCAACGCCGCCACAGCGCTCTCCCGGCACAGCGGATCGTCATGGCCGCCCGCCACCCGGCACAACTCCTCGACCGGTCCGGAATCCCGGTCACGCTCGCCGAGCGCGGCCGCCGCCACCTCCACCACCGATGCATCCGGATCGCTCAGCAGCCCCGCAAGCTCGACTTCGGGCGGTGCCAGCTCCGCGGCCCGGCATCGCACCACCGCCGCATCGTCGCCCAACGCTCGCCTGACCTGTTCCGCCCGCAGCGCCCCGCACCGAGCCAGCGCTCCGAGCGCCGCCGTCCGCACACCCGGATCGTCGTCGTCCAACAGCCGCTTGGCCACGGCTGCCTCGCCCCGATGACCTGCCACGACCGCTTCCAGCCGCCGTGCGTACGCCTCGCCCTCCGCCCTGCTGTCATCGCGTGCCATCAAGAGATCACCGAGACAGTCCGCGGGCTCACCCACACGTCAACAGACCAGCGCGAGTGCTCTCGCTCGTAGCCCGTGGCCTCATTGCTGCTCACCCGATCAGCGCTTCGAGCACCAACGCTCCTGCCAGCGCGCCAAGCAGCACGAGCGCTACCAGGGCGATGACGCAGATGGCCGTGAACGCCCCCAACCCGAGCACTGCAACCAGCCTTCGCCAGATCGCCGTGGGCTTGTACGGCCACCGCCCCGGTCCTGTGCGCCCGGATTCCAAATGCCCCGGTCCTGTGCGCCCAGATTCCGAGTGCCCCGGCTCGACGCGCTGCGCTCCCATGTGCCTCGGCTCGACGCGCCTCGGTTCCATGCGCCCAATATGCCCCATCTGCGACCCAACCGCGCGTGCCTTGGACAGGGCGCATGGCACGCTGTGCGCCTGTGACCGACGCGACCGGCGGCCCGCCGGAAGACGATCCCGACGCTCGTCTCGACGCCCCTCCCGGCAGCCCGCCAGCAGACGGGCCCGACGACCGGCCGGCTGATGTGCCCGACGACGGGCCGGCTGATGTGCCCGACGACCGGCTCGACGATGTGCTCAACGTGCCCGACGACGACGCGGATCTCGGCTGGCGCGCCCTCGCGGGATCGCTCGACGATCTCGGTTTCGCCCCGCCGCCCGCCGCCGAACCCGAGCGACCCAGCCGGGCATACCCCGCACCCGAGACTCCAGCCGCGCTCGCAGCCGAGTCCAACGCTTCCGACCCTGCAGTCGAAACCGCCACTGGATTCGCCGGCGCCACCACCGCCACCACAGCCGCCGACGCCGCCACCACCGAGGCCGATACCGACACTGACGCCACCACCGACCCCACCCACACGGCTTCGGGCCACCCGCGCCCCCGCCAATACTCCCGCGGCAGCACCACCTTCATCCTCGGCATGCTCCTCCTGGCGCTCCTCATCGTCACCGGCTTCACCACCACGCTCATCGACAAAGCCGTCATCGCCCCCGGCCACACCGCCGACATCGAGGACTTCGTCGACGTCCGAGACCACCCCGCCTACGCCTCCGACGCCACCATCTCCCTCGTCAGCGTCCGCACCAGCTTCGCCCCGTCGCTGTTCGAAGTGATCGGCGGCTGGCTCGACGGCGCCCTCGAAGTGGTCGACCTCGAAGACATCCTCGGCGAGCGCACCGTGGCCGAGAACCGTGACGCCGGACGCCTCCAGATGGACCAGTCCACCCAGGTGGCCGTGGCCGTCGCCCTCGAGCACCTGGGCCACGAGATCATGACCCCCATCGGCGCCCGCATCGAGCGGGTCATGCCCGACGCCCCGGCCGACGACGCCCTCCGCGAAGGCGACATCGTGCAAGCGG
Source organism: Acidimicrobiia bacterium (assembly GCA_022827265.1). Classification (GTDB taxonomy): domain Bacteria; phylum Actinomycetota; class Acidimicrobiia; order Acidimicrobiales; family Poriferisodalaceae; genus Poriferisodalis. Next base: position 26,521 of record JAJDTF010000040.1, read on the forward strand.
TCGGCGACACGGCCATCACGACGGCGCAGCAGCTGTCCGACACCGTCAAGTCCCACGAACCGGGCGCCGCCGCCACGTTCACCGCCCTCGCGCCCGACGGCCAGATCCGCACGGTCACCGTCACCCTGGCCGACCGAGACGGCGTCGCCCTGCTCGGCGTCATCGTCACCACCCACGTCGAATTCGCCGAGCCGCCCATCGACGTGCGTCTCCACATCGAGAACATCGGCGGCCCCTCCGCCGGCCTCGCCTTCACCCTGTCGGTCATCGACGCCCTCACGCCCGAACCGCTCACCGGCAACCTCGACGTCGCCGCCACCGGCACCATCCACCACGACGGCTCGGTGGGCCCCATCGGCGGCGTGTCGCAGAAGTCCCACGCCGTCGTGCGAGCCGGCACCGACCTCTTCCTCGTGCCCGCATCCCAGGTCGAAGAAGCGACCGCCGTCGCCGAGCCCTCGGTCGCCGTCGTGGGCGTCGAAACCCTCGAAGATGCCCTCGCCGCAATAGCCGCCCACCGCTCCTGACCGCCGAGCTGTCTCGGTATGCCACGAAGGAAGACTTCGCTTAACACCGAAGCAACCTTTCCGAATAGCAGCAATTTGGCAAGGCTCGCGTGCGCCGCCGGAACAGGGCCGCGAGGTCGGCAGTCGGTCAGTGCGGGGTGAGCGACATGGGGTAGGTGTCGAGCAGTTCGGCGCCGTCGGCGGTCACATAGACCTGGTTTTCGAGCTTGACGCCTTCGGTGCCGCCGGGTTCGCCCACGTACACCTCCAAGCAGAGCACCACGCCGTCCTCGACGACGCCGTCGTATCCGTGTGTGTCCCAGTCCTGGAGGTAGTGGATCATGGGGTATTCGGTGGACAGGCCCAGCCCGTGGGCGACGTCGGCGTAGCGGTTGGGCAGGTAGCGGTCGGGGAGCTGGTAGCTGTGCTCGGCGAACTCGCGGAAGCTCAGCCCGGGCTCGAGCAGCTCACGGTTGTGGGCGAGCACGTCACAGGCGAGCGAGTGAAGCGATTGCTGGTTCGGGGTGGGTTCTCGGCCCGGCGTCACCCAGCTGCGCGACATGTCGGCCGCATACCCGTAGGGGCCGATCAGGTCGGTGTCGAAGCCGACGAGGTCGCCGGCTTCGATCACCCGATGGGAGCACTCCGCGAACCACGGATTGGTCCGGGGGCCGCTCGACAGCAGCCGGGTCTCCACCCACTCGCCGCCGCGGGCGATGTTGCCCGCGTGCAGGTGCGCCCACAGCTCGGCCTCGGTGATCCCCGGGCGCAGCGCCTGGCGCATCTCGCCCACGGCCTGCCCGGCAGCATGAACGGCCCGGCGCATCGCCACGATCTCCTCGGGATGCTTGCGGTAGCGGGCCAGCTCGGTGAACGCCATGGTGGTCACCGTGTCCACGCCGCGCCGCGCCAACGCCGCCAGCCCCAGCGGCTCGCACTTGTCGAACGCGACCCGCAGCGAACCGCGGCCATGCAACCGCACGAGATCCGCTATGCCGTCGGCCCACCGATCCGCCGCCTCAGCCTCGCGGGGGCCGTTCTCGAAGAAGAACCAACCCACCGCCGGCCGCACCTCGTCGATCAGCGGCAGATGCGCGCTGAGATGCTCACACCGGGCCAGATCGAACAGCACCACCGGCCCGTCGGTCGCCACGAACGCATACCGCACCGGGTTGTGGGCAGTCCACACCGCCATATTCGTTGCATCGGTGGCATAGCGTATGTTGATCGGGTCGAACAGCACAATGCCCGCCACGTCGGCGGCCTCGAGCTGACTCCGCAGCCGCCCCAGCCGCCACGACCGCACAGCATCCATGTCCGGCGCCCGCAAACCAGCCGCCTCCCACTCCGCGACCGCCGCGCCCGACACACCCCCAGCGCTCACAGCAGCGACCGTAATCGCCACCGCCGAATCAAGGCGCGGCGGTGAGGGCTTCGATGTTGTGAGTGCCGACGTTTATGGGCGCACGATGTCGACGTCGATTCGGGCTGCGTCGGCGAGTGCCGCAATGTCGTGAGGGTCAGAGGTCACTATCTGGTCGCCTGCACCGCAGAGGGCGACGAGCGCGGCATCGATGGCATCAACCAGGCCTGTCCGTGCCAACAACACACCCGCCCGGCGGCCCAGCTCATCGTTGAGCGGCACAACGTGAGTACCCAGCAGCGCTTTCGCCAGCCGGGCTTGACGCCCTGAACCGCCCCGCCACACCTGCGCCACCACGCCGCCATGGGTCAGCGGGGGACGGCCGGTCAGATGAGCAACCTCCACACGCTCCCAGAGCCCCTGCTCGTCGCGCTCGAGGGCGATCAGCGCCCCCGCATCAAGCACCAAGCTCACGCTCGGCTCTCCGCTGCTGCCATTCGATGCGGAACCGATCCGCCTCTTCGCGATCAAGGCGGCGCCGTTCCTCGACTTGCTCCAGGGTGATCTTGCCGAATTCGGCCTCGTAGTCGGCTATTGCCTCGCCGAGGGCATCGAGCAGCCGCCGCTGTTCGCACTTGTCGGCCAGTGCCTCGTTGATCCATGCACTCACCGAGGAAGCATCCCCGGCGCTCACAGCGGCGCCCGCAGCTTCCAGGAGGTCTTCATCGATGGTGACCGTAATGCGGCGCTTGGTCATACCTTTATCTTATTAGGCCCAATTTCCGGCGGGCGACGATCTGCGGGTCGGCGGCATCGAGACGGTCCCCGAACGCGGCGACGATCTCGGCCATCACGGGGCGAACCGATCGCGAGCCAGTGTCGAACTGCCACGCGGGGAACCAGGTGGTGCTTCTGCCCCGCAGCCCGATCAGCGTTCCGCTGCGCCGCCGCAGCTCCACCGCGCTGCGACTCGCGAAGAGGTTCAGGAACGCAAGCGGCATTGGCAATGACCGCGGCCCCGGCAATGCACCCGCTGGGTTCTCTGCTGCTCGGACTGCATCATGATGATATGATGCAGTGATGCGGACGACGATTGACCTGCCGGCTGATGTGCATGCCCTCGCCCGCGAGATCGCGCACCAACAGCGCAAGTCGCTGAGCCAAGTCGTCACTGAGCTGATCCGGCTGGCACTCAGCCCGGTCGATGCGCCCTCAACGCCGGCTGCCGCGGGGCTGCCGACCCTCCGGGTCGGGCGGGCTGTCACAGCCGAAGACGTCCGGTCCCTCGAAGACGAATGACCGCAGCGCTCGCCGACGGGAACGTCCTCATCGCGCTCGTCGTCGAAGACCATGTCCATCACCGTCTGGCCCGAGCCTGGTTCGACGGCCACGACGATGATCTGGCCACCTGCCCCATCACTCAGGGGACGCTGCTGCGTTTTCTGATCCGCGAAGGCATCGGCGCGCTCGACGCGTTCGGGGCGCTGCAGCAGGTGCAGTCGCTGCCCCAGCACGTGTTCTGGGCAGACGAGATCGGCTTCGACGCCGCAACGCTCGCCGGGGTCATCGGGCATCGCCAAGTGACCGGCGCCTACCTCGCCGCGCTCGCCCGGCACTTCGGGGGCCGTCTGGCAACACTCGACCGCGGCCTCGCAGCGCTGCACCCCCAATCAGCACTGCTGATAGCGCGCTGACGGCTGCGGCGGTGAGCTGACGAGGGGCTTCGGTCAGTTGATGTTCAGGAGCCAGGACACGCCGAATCGGTCCTCGGCCCGGATCTCGGAACGCAGGTCGGTGCGCAGCGTGTCCATCTCGGCCCTGAGTTCAGCGCCCTGATTGCCGATGCGCGCACTGAGGCGGTCGATGCTGTCGTCGAGCGCGCCGAACTGCCACACCAGCAGCGCAAACATGCCCCCCAGCAACGCGGCGATCAGCCCTCCCATCACGCCGATCACCGCGTTGGGCGACATCGTCCTGCGCTCCCGGCTTTACGATTGGCGCCGATGAGCACCCCAGCATCGCAGCAACTGCTGGAGATCTTGCGCACCAAGGGCCTCACCGAGCTGCCCGAACCGGTGCAGCTCGCCTCGGGCAGCTACTCGCGCTACTTCATCGACGGCAAGGTGGCGCTCGGCGCCGGCGACGATCTCCGCCTTGCCGCCGTGGCCATCACCGAACGGGTGGCGGCGGCCGGCATCCATTTCGACACGGTCGGCGGGCTCACGCTCGGCGCCGACGCACTCGCTGCAGCCATTGCGGTGGTGAGCGGCTCGAGCTGGTTCATCGTGCGCAAGGAAGCGAAGGGGCGCGGCACCAACCGCCTGGTGGAGGGCACACGCATCGGCGAGGGCAACCGGGTGCTGCTGCTCGACGACGTGGTGACCACCGGCGGGTCGATCCTGCGGGCGTATGAGAACGTGCGCGACACCGGCGCACAGGTGGTGGCTGCGGTCACGCTGGCCGACCGGGGCCACGACGCCCAGCGCTCATTCGACGAGCTCGGCGTGCCGTACTTCCCGATGGCCACCTACCACGACATGGGCATCCCGGCCATCGGCACCGAGACAGCCACTGCCACCGCCGCCGACTGAGCGTCCGTCACTCCCAGGGGTTGAGCACGTTCGCTCCGGTGGGCTCGCGGAGCGCCGCGATCGCTCATCGGGCATGGTGCTGCGCCGATGGCAAGAGCACATGGGCGCGTCGCGCCCTGCCCGACGCGCTGCGCTTGGACCTGCTTGACGAGGCGCTGTTCACCGACCTGCTGGGGGACCCGTCGCTGTTCGGCCACCTGCTGGCGGTCAGACTGCCGGCGTTCGAGGCCAAGCTGCGCGTGCGCGAGCGGCGACGCCCGAAGCTGTACTGGGCCGACCCGGGGCTGGTGCGCGCCGTCAAGCGCCAGCTCGGGCCCGTCGCTGCCGAAGAGCGCGGCGCGCTTGTCGAAGGCTGGGTGCTGGGCCTGCTGCGAGCGCTACAACACCTCCATGCTCAAAGGGCTGCGCGCCCTAGCGGATCTGCCGGGCCTGCGGCGCCGCGTGCTGGCATACCGCGGCCAGCGATCCTTCCGCACCGAAGACGGCATCGACGTGTGGACCATGCCCCAACTCCACCACGCCCACCGGCGCCGAGTGCGCCGGCGCTGTGCAGTTCGAGCCCGCAGCAGCCGCGTCCGACGGCGGCCCCGCCGCTCGGCCTTCCCTTGGCACTCGGTGGCTGTCATGATCGACCCCGGTCCATTCTCTGCGGGTGTCCTTCTCTACGCCCCCAGCAAGGCCCGAAGCCACCAGCGTGTCGCGCAGAACTCTGACTGTGGCAATCAATAAAACAATGTGAAATTCGTTTTGAGGCAGTGTTGAGGCGACCTACGGTGCGCCGCGGATCGCGACCGAAGGAAGCTCGCCGTGTCTGAAGAAGATCGCTCTCGCCTCTACGCTTGGTTCCGTGAGCAGCTCGACGAGCGCCGCGCGGAGTACATGATGTCGTGCCTCGCGCCTGCGCCGCTGTCGGACCTGGTGACCAAGGAGCATCTCGAGAGGGTGCTGTCGGCGGCGTTCTCGGAGTTCGCGCTGAATCTGTCCGACCAGCGCGACGCCGACCGCAAGGAAGTCGCCGACCAGCGCGAGGCCGACCGCAAGCAATTCGCCGACGAGCGCGAGGCTGACCGTCAGGAGGCCCGCAAGCGTCACAGGTGGCTGGTGGGGATCGCTGTTGTGTTGGCATTGGAGATCGTGGCGGCAGAGGCGGGCTGGTTGCAGCCGCTCACCGACCTGCTCGCAGCGGCGTTCTGATCGCCTGAGCGCTCCGCAGCTCTCACTCTTGGCGGTCAGCCGATTGGCGCATGGCCGCCGCTGCTGCCCACCCCGGTCCAGTTCTTTGGGGCGTCCTTCTCTACGCCCCGCCACCGAATCCGGATCCAATGAGAGCGCAGGTGGTCCACGCGTTCCCCATCGGCCCCGGCTGCCAAAACCGAGCGGCAGTCCAGTGAACCATTGAAAACTACTGAAATACATTTCGGCTCCGGCGTGATGCCGCCTACGGTGCACCGCAGATCGCCACCGAGGGAAGCTCGCCGTGTCTGAAGAAGATCGTTCTCGCCTCTACGCTTGGTTCCGTGAGCAGCTCGACGAGCGCCGCGCGGAGTACATGATGTCGTGCCTCGCGCCTGCGCCGCTGTCGGACCTGGTGACCAAGGAATTCCTGACCGGCGAGCTCTCACGGTTCGCCACCAAGGAAGATCTCGCCGCCGTCGACGAGAAGGTCGCCCGCCTCGACGAGAAGGTCGATGCCCTGGTGGCCCAGCGCGCCGAGGACCGCGCAGACGACCGCGCCACGAGCCGCGTCCGTCACTATTGGCTTGCCGGCATCGGCCTGTCGGCCCTGGTGTCGATCTGGCTCGACGCCGCCGGCGTGATCGGCTGAGCGCTCAGACGCTCTCTCTTGGTGGTCACCTGCCAAAGCAGCGATGACCGCAAGCCTGCATTCAGGGTGTTTCAGATATCGAGGCGCAAGCGGTGTCGGTCATCCTCGTTGAGGAAGCCCAGGTTGCCCAGATGCTCTAGCAGGGCAAGCTTGCTCACATCGAGTCGGGAAGCCACTGACGCGAGACCCTCAGGTGTGTCGACTGCGCTCGGGGCCCACGCGATAGCGGAGCTCAATCGATCCGACGGCATCAGCAACCATGCTGCAAACGCATTGGCGCGCCTCTCGATCGCAATCGGCGCCCACGGGCCGCTGGCAACTGCCAAGCTCGTCCCGATCGAACGGTCGTAGAGCAAGTGGCAGAGCTCGTGGGCGAGTGTGAATCGGCGTGCCTGCGGCGAACGCGCTGTCCGGTGGTTCTCGTTCAGCACGATCTGGGGGGCATGATTGGCACTGGCAAAGGAAACGGCTCGCAGTTCTGAGTCGTCCAAGGCAACCGTGCGCACTCGCACCCGCCAGTCCGCCAGCCATGCGTCCAAGTTCGCGCTCGAGGCCGCGAGATCATCGCCCACTTCCTCCAACAGTTCCTCGGCGAGGTCGTATCCCTGCTGCCAAGGCAGTTGAGTGACATCGATCGGCTCGTCGAAAGCCAGACCGGCCAGCCCGTCGTCGGGTGCTTCTTCGTAGGACTCCAGCAGCAGGGCCGCCAACGTCGCAGCGTCGTCCTGCGTGATCGTGGGGCTGGCCGAGCCGAACAGCAGCGGTGCGAGACATCCATCAAGCACAATCCCATCCGAGCGGCGTCCGCCGAACACCGCCTCGACAGCCTGCGGCGATCCCAGCTTGCTGACCCGGTGTCGCAGACTGCGCCAGCGACTGAGAAATTCCTCCCGCGTGTCGCCGAGCCCGGCGAGCCAGGCAGCGCGCTCTTCGGATCGCTGGGGTTGCTCCAACGCCCGGACCGACTCGACCAGCGAAGCGCACCGCTGCGAGTCGGGAACCTGAGCGTGAAGCCACGCTGAAGCGCTCGTCAGCATCTCGTGCAGCGCCCTGGCAACAACGGTCAGATCGTCGCGCACTGCCCCGCCAGTCGCCAAGAAGCTGACGTCGTCGGCACCGGCGAGGTGATTGGATTTCCAGGAGACCTCCGCCTTGTCTCTGAATCGTCGAATGTGGACGTCGGGGAAGATCCCGCCGTCGCGCGCGGTTCGCAGAGCGTGCCGCTGCTGCCAGTCGAAGCACGCATCTGCGATGGCAAGCGCATTCGGGGAGCCAGTCGAACTGAGGCTCAGAGCCGCGGCGATACTGCCGATCTCCGCAGCGTTTGAGGCGGGGCGCACCGCCGAGGGGTGCCGTTCTTCGTGCAGCAGCGGGTCCCAATTCTCGGTCAGCCATTCGAGCAGAGGAAGCAGGTACCAGTGGCAGTACTGCAGCGTCTCGCCCTCGTCCACATGGGCGCACAAGTTCACGTTGTGCGCCCAGATCTGGAACGCGCCCCAGCTCGCCGCCATCTCGGGCGAAGCTGCAGCGCCTTCGTCTGGATCATGGTGAAACGCCATCTTCACCGCGAACGACGAAGGCTCGCCGAACAGCCGCTCCCAGCGGACACTCACCGCCTGCGTCTCTTCCCTTGGTGCACCGTGCGGCGCGATACCGCGCCTGCGGCGATCCAGCCGTTCACGATCGCCGGGGGGACTTCGCCCCAGTTGACGGGGTAGCCATGCCAGAGGTCGCCCTCGAGATCGTGGCACTGTGCCATGTCTGAAGCACTGCGCTCACGTCTCTACGATTGGTTCTGTGAGCACATCGACGAGCCCACTGCCGAGTACGCCATGTCGTGCTTGAGCCCGGTGCCCGTGTCCGAGCTCGCCACCAAGGACGACATCGAGCGTCTCGATACGGCCATCGAGCGTCTCGATGCGAAATTCGAGGCCGACCGCAAGGAAGCGCGGCACCAGTTTCACTGGCTGGTTGGTCTTGGGGCGACGGGCTTCGGGGTGCTGCTGGCTGCCAGGTTCGCTCTCGCTGCCATCAGCTGACCGCTCTCGTCTCTACGCTTGGTTCCGTGAGCAGCTCGACGTTGCCGGCGTGATCGGCTGAGCGCGAGCGGATCAACTCTGCAACCGATTGGCTCGGCGACGCGCGCTCCAACTGCCGGTTGTGCCGCTCGCGTGCGTCTGATACGGTCTACAGCGATCCGAGGCATTCGCCGAGGGGGTGTTCGACGCAAGTGACGTCGTAAACACCAGTCATGGGCTCGCAGAGGAGGATTGGGCAGCTGCTCGTTTGAGCGAGGCGAGACGGAACGTCTATTTGAGCAGTTGACTTGTGCCTTCGAATTCTGCCCCCAATGGCTGAGACCTTGCAAACAAATTATCGAACGAACACCTCGCCTCCGGCGGGGTATTCGTCGTTCGGAATCGATGTCTAACACGCGGCTGCCCGTGCTGCACCATAAGAGCATGCGCCAATAGGCGCTGACCTGCGGAAACGCTGTAGGCGTTGGAATGCGCGCCGGTCCTCTGACCTGCGGGTTTGCAACCTGCATCGGCACCAATCACGAAATGCACTGAAATCTGCTTTACCTATCCGCGCGGCCTCTAAGCCCGGATTCACCGGTTTGTTTGGGGTGTGGGGGTTGTCGCGTCCACCAGAAAGGCCTCCTGACGTGGCATTTTGCCGTTGAGGATTGTTCGGCGTGATGCCAGGCCGGGAGGCACTTTCTGTGAGGACGATAA
>JAJDTF010000089.1 GCA_022827265.1 Acidimicrobiia bacterium
TGAGCCGACCACGACGTAGTCCAGGCCAGCAGACTCAAGGGCACAAACCGTGCGCTCCAGCGCGGCTGTGAGATCGATCAGGGTTCGATTCCCACCGACTCAGGCCAGACTTCGCCGGCGAGCTCAGGGCCATAGCGGGCAACGACAAGACCCAAGAAGACCTCGCTGTCGTCGTAATCGGGGTGGCGCATTCGCACCGACCTCTCCTCCATGACCGCACCCGCCACGTTGAGCTGACGCCATTCCTCAAGCCGCTGCGCAATTGTGCGGGCGCGGACGGCCTCCATCTGACGGCGCCAAACGTGATCAGGCGTGTCCGCCGGACGTCCAGAGGGATTGCGGCGCACCGTCACAACCCGAATCGTAGTGAACCCCTGTGACATCCATCCGTATCCCGCAAGGGGCGAACCCCAGCGTGGGGACCGTCAGACAACGATGGAGTCGACAACCGAAACGTTGAAGCTGCTCAATGGACCGCTCACCACCGAGCTCCGTGCGATCAACCAGCACTTCCTCGACTGCAAACTCAACGCCCATTGGGGCCTCGACCACCTGACGGACAAGTTCCGACAGGCCTCGTTCGAGGAAATGCGCGACGCCGAGGCCATGATGCACCGCATCCTCCTGCTCGGGGGCCTGCCGAACCTGCAACGCGTCGAGGCATTCTTCACGGGTGAGACTGCCCGCGAACAGTTCGCCATGGCCGTTGAACTCGAGACCCAGGCGATCGCACAGCTCCACCCGGCAGCGGCTTCCTGTTCACCGACCTGCGTCGACCCATACGAACGGGAAGCCGCTGTGTGGCATTCACGCCACCGGTTCCCCCAGCCGCCGACTCGCCTACAGTCGGGCACTTGTTCGGTGTCGGAGGGGGGACTTGAACCCCCACACCCTTTCGGGCACTAGATCCTTAATCTAGCGCGTCTGCCAATTCCGCCACTCCGACTGAACGCCCCAAACCGGCCGGTGGGCAGCCATTTCGGGGCGCATCAGCATAGCGCTGCAGGGTCAGATTTTCGGCGGGGATCAGGCCTCGCTGATCGCCGTTGCGAGGGCGTCGAGACGCACCGGATCCAGCTCGCCTCGCCACGACCACACCACGATGTCGACCCCCGCGTCGAAGAAATCCTGCGCGCCCGCGACTGCCTTGTCGACATCACCGCCGGCCTCGAAACCGAGGTGGATCGACCGGTCTATCTCGGCCTCGTCACGCCCGACGCGCTCGCAGTGCACTCGCAAGATGTCGTCGAGCTCCCGCCACGCCGCGACATCGGGAGGGAACGTCATGTCCCACTGGTCGGCGTACTTGGCCGCCGTTCGCAGCGTCCGCACCCGACCCTGCCCGCCGATCACGATCGGGATGCGGTCCTGGATCGGCTTGGGTTCGCACCAGGCGTCGGTGAGCTCGAAGAACCGGCCCTTGTGGGTGGTCGTCGTCTCGGTCAGCAGCTTGACGATCACCTCCATGCCCTCCTCGAGCCGGTCCGACCGGTCGCGCAGCGGCCTGAGCTCGATGCCGTAGGCGTCGCTCTCCATGAAGTTCCAGCCGGCGCCCATCCCCAGCTCGAAGCGGCCGTTCGAGATGTGGTCGAGCGTGGCTGCCATGTTCGCCGTGACCGCTGGATGACGGTGGTGCATGCCGTTCACCATGGCGCCGAGACGGATCCGGGTAGTGGCCTGCGCCAAGCCCGCCAGCATCGTCCAGCCCTCCAGGTTGGGACCGTCGTAGGGGGGCGCCAGGGGATAGAAGTGGTCCCAGTTCCACGCCGATTCGAACACCTCGATCTCATCGGCGGCCTGCCAGATCGCCAAGTACTCGGGCCACGTGGCGTGGTGCGGCGGTGTTTTGATTGCGTGACGTCCCATGTGGGCTCCTTGTCGCAGGCGGCTCGAACCATACGTGCCGAGGCCGCTGAGCACGGGGACGGCGAACCGATCTGTGGTGAACTCGCGATCTCGGCCGGCTTGGGAAGGGGCTCCCCGCAGTGGCAGACAGTGTGGATCTGATCATTCGCAACGCCCGCCTGATCGACGGCACGGGCGCCTCTTCGACGCAGGGTGCCATCGCGGTCGCCGACGACAGGATCGTCGCGATGGGTGAGCTCGGCGACTCCAAGGGCGCCGTCGAGATCGATGCCGGCGGCAAGGCGGTTGCCCCCGGGTTCATCGACGTGCACACCCACGACGATCGGGCGCTGCTGGTCGATCCGCTGATGGCGCCCAAGGTCAGCCAAGGCGTCACCACCGTCGTCACCGGCAACTGCGGGGTGAGCCTGGCGCCGCTGCGCACCAGCGAACGCCCTCCCCCGCCGCTCGATCTCGTGAGTCCTGACGCCGACGGCTTCTTCGCCGACTTCGGCGACTACCTGGCCGCGCTCGACGCGGAGCCGGCGGCCCTCAACGCGCTCTGCCAGGTCGGCCACGCCTCCCTGCGGGTGGAGGCCATGGACTCGCTGGACCGGCCCGCAACCCCCGGCGAGATCTCAGCCATGCGCGGTCGCTTGGAAGGGGCGCTGGAGGCTGGCGCCATCGGTCTGTCGACGGGTCTGTTCTACGCCCCCGCCAACGCTGCGCCGACCAGCGAGATCATCGAGCTGGCGCGAGCCGTCCAGGACGCGGGCGGCATTCACACGACACACATGCGCGACGAGGGCGACCACGTCGGCGAATCGCTCGAAGAGACGTTCACCATCGGCCGCACCGTCGGCGTTCCGGTCGTGATCTCGCACCACAAGTGCGCCGGGCAGGCCAACTTCGGGCGCTCGACAGAAACTCTGGCCTTGATCGACGCTGCTCGGCAACGCCAGGAAGTCAGCCTCGATGCCTACCCCTACATCGCCAGCTCGACGACGCTCGCTTCAGGGCGGCGGCTCGGCGCCAGCCGGGTGCTCGTGACCTGGTCGACGCCGCATCCTGAAGCGGCGGGGCGGGATCTCAACGAGATTGCCGCCGACATGGGGCTCGACCCGGAAGACGCGGTCGATGCCCTCATGCCCGCCGGCGGAATCTTCTTCATGATGGACGAGTCCGACGTGCGCCGGATCCTGGCGTTTCGGGGCACGATGATCGGCTCGGACGGCCTGCCGCACGACGAATTCCCGCACCCGCGGCTGTGGGGCACGTTCCCGCGGGTGCTGGGCCACTATGCACGCGAGATCGGCCTGTTCTCGCTTGAAGAGGCCGCGCACAAGATGACCGGCTTGCCAGCACAGCACTTCGGTGTGACGGGCAGGGGCGTGCTCGAGCCCGGTGCGATGGCCGATTTGGTGCTCTTTGATCCCGACACCGTGATCGACACCGCCACTTTCGAGCGGCCGAAGCAGCCGGCCCGCGGCATCGAGCTCGTCGTGGTCAACGGCAGGGTCGTCTGGCGTGACGGTGCCAGCACCGGGGCGCGGCCCGGCCGGGCAATCAGGCGAGGCGCAGGCTCGTCGCCGTAAGGCGAGCAGTAGGCCCGTGCCGTTAGGCGAGCAGTAGGCCCGTGCCGTCAGGCGAGCAAGAGGCCCGTGCCGTAACGCGAGCAGTAGGCCCGGGTCGCTAGGCGAGCAAGAGGCCCAGTATCAGCGTGGTGAAGCCGAAGGAGACGGCCACTACCACCGTGATGCGGCTGAGGTTCTTCTCGGCGACTGTCGAGCCCGCTGCGGTAGAACCCACGGTGCCGCCGAACATGTCGGACACGCCGCCGCCGCGGCCGCTGTGCAGCAGCACCAAGCCGATCAGCCCGAAGGCCGACAGCAGGTGAATCCCGCCGACAATCCAAGTCATCACGGCTGTCGAGGCTACCGGCGCCCATCGCCGGGCCCGAGCGAGGATGGACTCATTACGGGCGGATCGGGTGGGTGATCGGGATGCTGCCCTTGGCGCCGGGCACCCAGCCCTCGACGATGGCGCTGAAGCCGCCCGCTCCCCCGCCGGCGCGGACCACCATGGGCGACCACGGAGGCAGCTTGCGCAAGCCCCCGCTGGTAGTGCCCTCCGACGAACCGAACACGTGCCCGCCTTCGGTTGGGACGCCGCTGTCACCATCGCCGTCGGCGTCGGCAGTGCCCCTCAGGTGCTGCAGGAATGTCGCAGGCAGACCTTCCTCGATGCCACCGGCGCCGCAGGCGGCGAAGTCGAGATCCATCTGCAGCAGCGGGTCGAGCTCGTCGTAGAAGCGCTCCTTTGTCCAGCCCGAATCGGCGAACGTCGACATGTGCTCGGGCGTCATCACCACCATCGCCTCGGCCGGCAGCTTCCGATTGCCCACGCACAGCAGCTGCTGGGCGAGCGTGCGGATCAGCGAGCCGGGTGTGCGGGAGACCTGGTCGATGCAGCCGACCGGACCATGCCCGGCAAAGAGCGTCACCGTGTCCTGGCCCGGCTCGAACCCGCGGCTCACCGACAGCGGCGGCCAGCCGTCGGGCAGGCCCTCCTCGTCTTCGGCGAAGCACCAGCCCACCTTCGACGGCGATCCGAGCGCCGAGCGGTCGATGCCGCCGATGCCGGGCTTGCCGCCGCCGACGTTGCGGATCACGAGCTGCAGCGCCCGCCCGATCGTGGAGTTGGCGCGATTGCCCTGGCCGAGGGCGTTCTTGTCGGTGTTCATGCCGATGCGATGCCGGATCGGGCCGTTCACGATCACGATCGGCCCCGAGAACCACAGCGTGCACAGCAGCCCGTGCATGTTGAACGTGTCGGTACAGGCAGCTTCGACCGCTGCGAGCACGACCGGCAGGTACTCCGGCTTGCAGCCGGCCATGACGGCGTTGACCGCCACCTTCTCCACCGTGCATTCGGCCAGCGTCGGCGGCACCACCGCAACGATCTCGTCGGGCGCCCGGCTCGTTCCCGCCAGCATGGCGGCCACCCGCGCCTCGGTCGGAGGCACCACCGGCAGCCCGTCAGACCAGCCGCGGTCGTATGCCGCCTCGACGGGATCCTCCGCCGAAGCCAGCTCCACCTTGCGGCTCGCGAACGACGTGGCGCCGAAACGCAATGCCAGCTCGTCGGCCAGCAATGGGTCCACCGACATCGAGCCGCAGCCCGGTCGCATTGCCGGCAGCTCGGCGCCCAGATCGTCGGCGCCGCTCAGCGCCTCCCAGCTCGTGCGATCCCAGCCCACGGTGCGCGCCATCTCGCGGCCGTCCATCACGGCCATGAGCGTCGGCACGGTCTCGATCTCGTGGTGCCACGACATAGCCAGGTCGTGGTCGTGCAGCACCTCGGCAGCCTGCCCGCCGAGCCCAGCCATGAACTCGGGATCGTCCTGGGTGAACACCGTCAGGCGAGTGCCATTGCGCACGGCGTGGTCGACGAGCTCGGCGAGCACCGGCTCCACGTCGCAGCAGGTGGGGCAATCGCGTTTCACAAACGCCACGAGGCCATCAACGAGACGGGGCAGCTCGACGGCGGTGGACGGTTCTTCGGCAGGCACGCTGAGACTCTAGGTCTGAGCCGCTACCCGCGGCCTCCCGTCCGGCGCCGGCGCATGGGCGATCCGCTACAGGGGGTGCGCCGTGAACTGCTCGCTCGCGGTGGCGTAGGCCTGCAGGGCCACAGCCGGCCGGCGGCGCGGGTCGAGCAGGTTGGCGCCCATGGCATCGAGGTCGGCCGATGCCGGCATGACGATTTCCACACGCTCACACTCCGTCAAGCTCAGTCGTTCGCATTCGGTGGCCATCCGGCTGGCAACGCGCAATGCGCTCCAGCCGAGTGTTGTCGCGCCGAAGTCCATCGCTGCGGCAATCGGCATGGCCCACGGACGCGCCGCAGACGGCAGCTCGGCAATGCCCATCGGCGAACTCACCACGACCAAGTCGTACGACTCGTCGCGCAGCACATCGAGGTTGTCGGAGGAGTGCACGCCGGCATCGATGTAGGCGGTGCCGTCGATCTCGACCGGTTCGAAGACTGCCGGCACCGCACACGACGCCGCGACAGCCTGCGCAGGCGTCGCCGGACCGTCGGCATCGAAAACCACCCGCTGGCCGGTGTCGAGGCCCACCACCGGCACACGCAGTCCTGGCCCTGTCGGCCACTCCCCCTCGAACAGCCCGCGCACCATGTCGGCCACGTGCGATGTCGGCACGGCGCCACGGGGCAGCAGCGACGCCATCGCGGTGCCCGGCGCCACCTGGCCCGGCATCGCCGCAGCGAGCATCCAGATGTGGGGTGCCATCGGCGCCCCGAAGCTGGCGGTGGCCTGGCGTTTCGGGCCGCGCCGGGCCCGTGCCGCGCCGAGCAGCAGCTCGCCGTCGGGGCTGAGCGGCTGGCGTGTCTCGCGGCGGAACAGATCGCTGGGACTGAGCCCGGCAGCCACCAGGGCACCCGAGATCGACCCCGCCGACGTGCCGACGATCAGGTCGACCTCCCGTGCGTCGATCGCCCAGGTGTCCTCGAGCGCTTTGAGGACGCCGGCATGGAACGCCCCGCCGACGATGCCGCCGGAGCCCATCACCAGCGCCACACGGCCACCAGCCTGAGCGCGTCGGGGCGTCGCTGTCTCGCTCATCGGCTGCAGCGCCCCCGACTCAGGCTCGGCTCTCGGCCACGAGCGGCTCCGACTAGCTCTCGACGTCGCTGTGCTCGAGCATCCAGCCGATCATCGAGGGAATCGAGCGCTTGCGGGCGCCGTTGCCCACGATCAGCCCGACGTGGCCGGCAGGCAGCCGCATCTCGGTGGCGTCGTCGGAGCCGACCAGCTCGTCGAGGCCGTAGGTGGATTCGGGCGGCACGATGTGGTCGCGCTCGGCGATCACGTTCAGGAACGGCGCCGTGATGTCGGCAAGGTCGAGCTTGCGCCCGCCGAGCACGAGGTCGCCGGTCACGAAGCCATTGCCCTCGTTGAACATCTCGACGGTCTGGATCATGGTGGCGCCGGGGAACGGGATGTGATTGCGGGTCCACGACGTCATGGCCTGGTACGAGCTCAGGAACTTGTCGTCGTCGAGGTGCTCCCAGAAATCCATGACCGTGCTGAGATCCGACGTGGGCGTGAGCAGCGTGAACGACGCACGCACGGCCTCGGCAGGCACGTTGCCCGTGTGGTCCATCAGGTGTGCCGGATCGATGCCGCCCTCGCCCACACCGGTCATGGCCGCAGGCATCTTGGTGAAGTCCACCGGGGTGGCCATCACGACAAGGTTGCGGATCGGATCGTCGGGATGACCGGCCGCATACAGCAGCGACAGCAGGCCGCCGTAGCAGTAGCCGAACACGGTCACGCCGTTGTGGCCGCCCATCTGGTTGACCTTGGCCACCGCCTCGGGCAGCAGCTCGTCGCAGTAGGTCTCGAGGGTGTTGTTGGCCTCTTCCTCGTCGGGCACGCCCCAGTCGAGCAGGAAGACGTCGAACCCCTCGGCCACGAGCCGCTCGATGAAGCTGTTCCCCGGTTGCAGATCCAAGATGAACGAACGGCTGACCAGGCTCATCACCAGCAGGAGCGGCGGGCGCACGGTGGGGCTCTCGCTGCGATAGCGGTAGAGCACGGCCTTGCCGTTGCTCCATACCGCGTCGCGGGGCGTCTGGCCGACGGGGGCACGATCGATGCCCATGACATGGCGAGTCAGGTTCCACCAGCGCCGCATGCCGGACTCCCACATGTCGGCGAACGGGGCAAATCCGGTGAACGGGTTGAACTCGGCGGCGTCAGCCTCGGGTGCAGCGCCTTTGGCGCCGTTCTTCGGACTGGGCTTGGTCAGGGTGGTGGGGGGCATGGAGGCTCCTTCAGCGTGAGGGGGGTTACAGGGCTGCCGGCTGTTCGGCGGCCGATCGGTCCGACTTGGGGGCTTTGTCAGGGGCGGTTGTCTTGGCAGCCGACTTCTTGGCCGCCGGCTTCTTGGCAGCGGTCTTCTTGGCCGCCGGCTTCGAGTCAGTCGCCCTGCTCGGAACCGACGCGGCCTTGCCGTTCGTGGCCGGTGCCACCTCATCGGGCGCAGCAGCGACCACCTCGAACACGAGGTTCTTGAGACCCTTCAGCTCACGGTCTACCGCGGCGACCTGCTGGCGAAGCTTGCGAACATCGGTGGCGGCGGGCAGGTTCCAGAAGTGCAGCCAGCGCCGGCTGGCGCGCTCGAACTCCACGGTCAGTGCGCTGGTGACCTTGGCGCTCGCGGCCATGAAGTCGCGGAAGCCGTCGGAGGCGGTGAACTGCTGGAGACCAGGCGCCACGGCCTTCTCCCACTCGTCGTAGATCTCACGCCATTGCTTGGCCATGTCTGGCTCCTCCTGATTTGAGGGGGGTGTCCGGTCTGATGTCACGAGTTCCGGCGGTGTACACGACACCTGCCGGAGCGAATTGATGAACTGATGGGGCAGGTTCCGCCGCATCAGGCGCCGCCGTCCATCAATTGCATGACGCTATGCAATCATATCTAGGTTACAGCGAGGTCACAAGAGCATTTCGCTTGTACAAATTGTGTGACACTGTGCAATGACCTGCAGGCGAGGAGTCGACCCATCTGCTAGGGTATGAAGACAGCCGATGAACTTGATCGATACGGACCAGCAGGGCGAAAGAGGCCCAGCGCAGTCCACGAGCAGCGGCGCTCGCCGCACGCTCGGGCTGCCTCGAGTTCGTGACGCGCAGCAATCCTGGGCGCCCGAGTCCGCCGACTGGGGCGACGAGTGGGACCTCGATCACAAGGTCGCTGCCCTGTGGCGCGCCGCGCGGCTAGGGCCGACCGTCGAACGGCTGCGGAGGCACGTGCTCGGAGGCGGATCCCAATCGATCGAGCCCGGCCAGTTCCGGGCGCTCGACGCGGTGGCAGGACACGGCCCCGTCTCCATCCGGACGCTCGCCGACATCATGGACGTCGAGCCCAGCACGGTCACGCGCGCTGTCGTCCGGCTCGAGACCGATGGGCTGGTCTTCAAGCGACGGGCCGACCGCGACCACCGGGAGGTGCTGGTCGAGCTGACTGATCTCGGCGCGGCCCGCCACCAGTACTTCGTCGACCGCGCCTACCGCATCTACGAGGAGATCTTCATCGTCTTCGACACCGGCGAGCGCAAGGTTCTCGCAGACTTGCTGGAGCGCATGCTGGTGTCGACCGATGCCGCGCTCGCCCGGCTCGATGCCCGGGCGCTGTAGAGCGAGATCAAGCGACCAGCGAAAGAACCCCGACCGCCGATGGCCACCCTTCCCTCCGACGCTCCGACTGACAGCCGCCGACCGGCCTCGAAGCGGCCTGCGTCGCCGCTGCGTGTCGGCTGCCAGGCCGCAGGCTCGGTGGCCGAGTGGATCCGCGGGCACAACGAGGACGATCTGCCTGCGGTGCGCCAGACACCTGCCGCAGCGTGGAAGTGGATGATCGACGAGTGGTCGATCCAGCTGGAGCTGGCGTCGGCCCGCATGCGCATCCCCGACGGGCCGTTCCGCCAGCGGCTCCGCTCCGAGCTGGCCGAGGCCCGCAGCCTGTATGCCGAATGCGGCTGGCTCGACGATCCCGCTGCCTACCACCGCACTCCCCCGCCGCTCGACGGCGACGTGCACGTCAGCGCGACCTCAGCAGGTGACGCCGACTTCTGGCATGTCCGATTCGCCAGCGAGTTCGAGCCGTGGCCCGGCGAGCCGGGGCGCGACCGCTGGATGAGCTACCGGCCGGTGCGCACCACCCATGCGTGGATGCTGCAGCACCCCGACCGGCCCCGTCCCTGGGTGGTTGCCGTCAACGGCTACCGCACGGGTGAGCCCGAGATGGACATGTGGATGCTGTACGCGCAACGCCTGCACCGGCGCTGGGGGCTCAATGTGATGGCCGTGGTGCTCCCGCTGCACGGCCCCCGGGCGATCGGCGTCAGCGGCTCGCGGGTCATCCACGCAGGCGCCATGAACACGGTGTTCACGGTGGCGCAGGGTGCCTGGGACATCCGCAGGGTGATCGGGTGGGTGCGCGACCAGCAGGAAGCGCCGGCCGTTGCCGTGTCGGGAATCTCGCTCGGCGGCTACATGGCCGCCATGACCGCAGCACTCGAAGACGACCTGGCTGCGGTCATCGCCGGTGTGCCCGAGAGCGACCTCGCGCGCGGCACCCGCCGGCAGGTCGAACCGCTGCTCCCGCCCTTCTACGAGCAGTGGGGGCTGTCGTGGGAGCCCTACGAGCAGATCCTCTCGGTGGTGTCGCCGCTGTCGCTTCCCTGCAAGGTGCCCCGCGAGCGGCGCTACATCTTCGCCGGGCTGCTCGACCGCTGGGTCCGGCCGGGCAATGTCAAGACCCTCTGGGAGCACTGGGAGCGCCCCGACATGCTCTGGTACCAGGGCTCGCACCTGTCGTACCCGTTCGAGCGCGAGGTCGCTCGCTATGTCGACCGGGCCGCTGTCGAGACGTTCGGCCAGCAACCGCCGGCGCCACCAAGAGGCTGAGCCCGCTGGCGAAGCCGTGGCCCGAGCGGCCCGTGAGCCCAATCACATGAACATGGGGAACAAGAGCGGGAAACGACAGGCTGAGGGCCGCTACACCCGGTCGGGGTGCCCCAGCACAGCGAGGCGGTGCCGCACGACCTTGCCCGTGGTGGTCATGGGCAGGGCATCCACGAAGTGCACGTCGCGCGGCACCATAAAGCTCGGAAGGTTCTCGCCGACCCAAGCGCGGAGCTGGTCGGCATCGACGCGCCGCCGCGGGCGCGGCACCACAAACGCAGCCACACGCTGACCGAACTCGGGATCGTCCACGCCAACCACCGCTGCGATCTCGACGCTCGGATGACGCCCCAGTACCTCCTCGACACCGGAGGGGAAGACGTTCTCGCCGCCGGTCACGATCATGTCGTTGGCGCGTCCTGAGATGTGAAGCCGGCCGTCGGCGTCGAGACGGCCGATGTCACCGGTGGCCATGAGCGTGCCGGCCCTGTCGCCGTCGCTCCCGTCGGTGTAGCCGAGGAATTGCGCCGTGCTGGCGAGGTGAACCCAGCCGGAGCTGCCGTTGAGCGCCGGCATGCTGTCATCGTCGAGGATCGTCAGCGTCACGCCGTCGGGAGGGCGGCCCACAGTGCCGGGAGCTGCGCGCAGGTCGACGGGATCGGCGATGGTCCCGATGGCGGTCTCGGTGGAGCCGTACACGTTGTACAGGCGGTCTCCGAAGCGGTCCATCCACTGCCGCGCCAAGTCGCCCGACAGGACGTTGCCGCTGCTGAGCACCATGCGCGGCCGGCGCTCGGCGTCGGGCTCGATCGGCAGGTCGAGAATGCGGCGCAGCATCAGCGGAACCACCACGAGGGCGTCGTAACGCCGCTCGCACAGCAGTTGGCCCACCTCGGCCGCGTCAAATTGCCGCCTCATCTCGAGGGTGCTGGCGGTGGCGAGGCCGACGACGAGCTGGCTCAAGCCCCAGGCGTGAAAGAGCGGCGAGGCGATGAAGTAGCGATCTCCCAGGCGATACGGGACGCGTCGCAGCATGCCGACCCCGCCCACGCGCGTCGTCTTCAGCGCGCGCACTGCACTCTTCGGCGCTCCGGTGGTGCCCGATGTCAGCAACACGAGCTTGGGCCGGCGCGACGGCGGCGAGCACGGCGAGCCTTCTGCTGCGACATGAGACAGCGCGTCCGGTCCGTTCCCGTCAGCGACGAGCACCTTGGCCTTCGTGCCCGACTGCGCCACGACCTCGGCAAATTCCTCATCGGCGACGATCACGGCGATGCCGTCGCGTTCGCACACCTCGGAGAGATTCGACGCCGGCAGCGCCGTAGAGAGCAGCACGGTGTCACAGCCGGCGCGCTCGGCCGCAACGAGTGCCGTCACGAACCACCGGTGGTTGCGGCAGAGGATGCCCACGGCGCCAAGGCTGCCGTCGGGCTGGGTCGATTCAGCGCGCAGCCGGGCCGCCACGCTCGATGCACCGCGGTCGAGCGTGCGGTAATCGACCGAACCGGCGTCATCGGTGATCGCGCTGCGACCGCCGAATCGCAGCGCCGCCGCCGTCACGGCAGCGGCGGTGCCGAGGCCCCACTGCACCGACGCCCACCAGCGCGCCGAGCCGAGAGCTGCATCGGCAACCCCCATGCGCAAGGCGACGTTCCACATGCTGTCGCCAGCGGCGGGGTGGCCATGTAACGGTGTCACGGTGCCTCAGGATTCGGCGGCGCCGAAGCTGCGGTACACCCCCAGCAGCGCTGCCTTCTGCTCGTCGGTGAGGTTCGGATCAGCCTGCACCGCCTCCACCACCGTGGGCACGTCATCGCGGTCCATCAGGCCGGCATACGACAGCAGCGTGGCAGCGCGCACGTTCAGCGCTTCGGCCAGCGCCTTCAGCACGCGCACAGACGGCTCGTGCAAGCCACGCTCGATCTGGCTGAGGTACGGGTTCGACAGGCGAGCCATCTTGGCCAGCTGCCGCTGACTCAACTCCATCAGCTCGCGCTGAGCCCGGATGAAGTCGCCGAGCTGGTCAAAGCCCGGAAACGGGCTCGACGCAGCTCGGTGACCTGTGCCTGTGCTGCCGGCGTCGTCGTCGGGAGCGCCGGCCGCCGGATCAGCGGCAGAGGAGCCGCCGCCGGCCATCAGGCCTGAGCGTCCTCGCTGGCCCGCTCCCACGCAGCAGCGATGCGAGAGGCGCAGTCCTTGTTGGCCTCGTGAAGCCGGCCCAGGAAGCTGAAGTAGGTGTCGATCATCTCGGTGGGCTTGGGCAGGTATTCCGCGAACGGACTCGACATCGCCGGCACGGCCGACAGCCACGCCTCGGCGACGCGCTCGTTCATCGAGACGAACTGCTCTTGGGCAGTCTTCATCTGCTCGAGGGTGCGATCCTGCATGTCGCGGACGGAATCAAGAACGGCCATGGGGCTTGCTCCGGTTCGTAAGGGGGAAGCGCCGGAGGGGGGTCACCGGCGCTGTTAGAAATAGTACCCACTGCGGGAACAACTTGCAACCTCAAGTGTTCGCCTCATTCTGGCAGCCCGCCCTGCACGCGATAACCGCTGGATCGTGCTCGTGGCCTGCGCCTACGCTTAGGGTCGTGATGAGTGCTGGATTGCTTCCGATTTCCGAGGATCTGGCCGAGCGACTGCGCGCCGAGGGTCGATCCAGTGGCCAAGAGCCTGCTGCACTGGCGGCGTCGTTGCTCGACGAGGGCCTCAAGGTGCGTCGGCATCCCGGCATCGTCTACATGGACGGCACTGCTGGCAGGCGCGCGTGTCTGTCGGGCGGCCCCGATGTCTGGCAGATCATTCGTGCGCTTCGAACGGTTCCGGCGAGTGAGTTCGATCCTGTGACGACCGTATGCATCGAGTCCGACCTGCATGCGCAGCAGGTCAAGCTTGCAGTGCAGTTCTACGAGTCGTACCCGGACGAGATCGATGAGATGATCGCCAAGGACGCCGCCGCCGTCGGACTCATCGAAAAGATGATCGCCGAACGCGAGAGCACTGCTGCGCTAACGCAGTCAGAGAGACCGAGACCCACCCGAGCCAGGTCGCGAGGCAGCCGCTCCGCCCCAAGCCTCTGATCCGACGACCATGCGGTGGCTTCTTGACGAGATGCTTCCGCACGCGGCAGCAGAGATATTGAGTCGCCTCGGTCACGATGCAACCAGCGTGTCCGCCATGGGGTTCCGTCAGGCTCCGGACTCGGTCGTGTACCAACTGGCGCTCGCGGAGAATCGCATACTTGTGACAGAGGACCGCGGCGGCTTCGTGCCGATCGCGAAAGCGGACCTCGAAGCCGGGCGACCTGCGGTACCGATCGTCATCGTCCATCGCGATGAATTCGGGCGACATGGCGCGCTGCCCCATCACTTGGCCGACGCACTCAACCGCTGGTCGCAACAGGTCTCCACACCATGGCCCGGCCCGCACTACCTGTCGGCATGAGAGGCACCTGGGCGCGCGATATCTGGCCACGGTGTCGGCCGAGGCATGAGCGGCGCCTCCCCGAGCGAAGGCCCGAGTGACCTGACAAGATTCGGGCATGCCGTCGCTCAGCTACCTCGCCGTGCTGCTGTTGGCATTCCTTGGAGTTGACCACAGCGATACCCACGACGACCTCGGTGACCCGTGCCCCACCAGTCAGGTGAGCGATTACGGAGACGGATATACCGGTGATTGGTACGCATGGGAACGTTGCTTGCTCGGCGATCGCCGCGGCGACGTACCCGAGTGGCGGCTGGCCCGCACCGACATACACACTCTGGCGGCCGAAATATGGGCCGAGTACGAGCCGTGGGTTAGGCAGGCGCTCACTCGCAGCGGCAGCGGCTGGGAAACCAACGAGCAGCGACCTTGGTGGCGTCAGGTAACCCGCGTTGACCTTGAGCCGCTTCGGGTCCATATCGGTGCTCAAGCGATAGCCGATCACTGTCCAGGCAATCGCGGGTGCGCTGCGCCCTACACGGCCAGTGGCTGCACGATTCCGTGCCAAGCGCCATTTCCCTCCGAGGACACCGGCCACGCCGTATGGCATTGGGCCGACGGCGGCAGTGTCAGCTACGACTTGCGTGCGTCCTACATTGCGGTGGAGGAGAACGGCGTCACGATCGCGGATCGAAACCTATTTCTGTTGCTACACGAAATCGCTCATGCCATCGCGAGCCGCCAGTGGTATGGGCCGTCCCTCTACGACGACACCGGTCCCTCGGCGGCGGTACAACGAGGCACCAGCGGCCATGGGCATGGCTTCCGATGTCTCCTACTGGACTTGTACCACCGTCACGGCCGAGGCGCCGTTCCCGACGATGTGTACCGACCGCTCAATGATGTCTGCATGGCCCTTGTGCCCGACTATCCCCGCCCGATCACCGCGCCGCTACCGCCCAACAGATGAGAGCGATGCTTGGGGTCAGCTCCGCAGACTGCGCCAATACACGCGCAGGCAGCATCACCGAAGCGGCACTTCGGATTGGCCGGAACCATTGCGACCCCAGCACACCATGGCGCCGTCGGTACGTAATCCGCATGAGTGCCAGAAACCGGCCGACACACTGGTGAATGCCCCTGACGGAGCGTCAGCTTCGCCGTCAGCGTTGTAGCCCCAGCACTGAACTCGCTCGTCGGTCCGCAGGGCGCATGTGTGCGCGCCGCCTGCCGACACAGCTTTGAATTGACCTGAGGGAGCTACAGCACGTCCGTCGTTGCCGGAACCGTTGTAGCCCCAGCAATGCAGAGCCTCGCTCTGCCGCAGTGCACAAGTGTGGTTCCCGCTCCCGGAGATCGCGGTGAACCGGCCGGGAGGCTCGTCGGTCTCGCCGTGTATGCCGCCACCCCAGCAGGTCACGGTGCCGTCCACTGACAATGCGCAAGAGTGGCCGGTGCCAGCGACGACGGCTGTGTATTCACCGCTAGGTGTCTCGGCGGTCAGGGAAGCATCGCCCCAGCATTCGAGAGTCCCATCGGTCCGTACGGCACAAGAATGACGCCAACTGCCAGCAGACACGGAGGCGAAGGTGCCGTTCGGGGCACTCGCCTTACCGGCCGTGTTGCTGCCCCAACACTGAACCTCACGACTTGTGCTCACAGCACACGAATGGTCCAAGCCCGTCGAGACCGCTATGAACTGGCCCGCAGGTGGGTCGGTCTTGCCAACGCTGCTATCTCCCCAACATTGGAGAGTCCGGTCAGTCCGCAAAGCGCAAGTGTGATTCCACCCTGCGGAAACTGCACTGAACGAGGCGAACTGCCCAGGCTCAGTGCTCTCGGGCAGGCTCGCGGCGCGTTCTCCGATCGCTGCGGCCGTCAGCCAGCGGTCAGTGCCGCTCACGCGTTCCACGGTTCGACCAGCAAGCTTGGAGCTAGGAACCGCCGCGGTGCCGCCGACCACATACACGGTGCCGATCGAGGCTGTGAGTCGCGCCCGTTGCGTTGCGGGCATCGACTCGCCGCGATGGCCTGCCAAGATCACGCAGTTGGTGCCAAGCGCAGCGGCCAATGTGACTGCGCTGTACAGATCAGGCTGCGCGCGAGAGTCCGATGCCGCTACCACTGCGACCTCACCGGCACAATCCGAGTCGATCCACGGCTCCGATCCCAATGTGAATGCGTCAGTGCGCGGCTGCGCTCCGGAAGCCGGCACACCAATCACGAGTGCCATGAGCGTGACGGCTACCAGTGCCGCGGACCACCCACGTCGGACTCGATGATCGGCGTTTCTCGACTGGGTGGACGAACGGGCCAATGGGGACGGGAACAATCGCATAGTGATGAACACGGTAACCCTGCTCATGTGCCTGGCCACCGGGTCGCTCCTGAGCGATGCCGATCACGCGGTCCCTAACCCGCCCACAGAGAACGGCCTCACTCCCGGCTGCCGAGGCACCACGTTCCCTTGGAGTCGCGGAGCCGTCAGCACGAGAGGGCATCGCCCCGAGTTGGCAGATACCACTGCGGCCAGCGCGCAGCCTCTGCCTCGCGAGCGCCACAACGTCCCTGGCCCAGACGACTGCCGTTGCCTAGGCCTGACCCATCGGCGGTTCAGGGTCGAAGCGCGGATTGGACTATCCGGGCGAACTGGACCGGGTCGAGGGAGGCGCCGCCGACCAGGGCACCGTCTACGTCGGGCTGTGCCAGGAGCTCGGGCGCGTTGGCGGACTTGACTGAGCCGCCGTACTGGATGCGGACGTGCTCGCCGGTTCCCCGGCGCATGTCGTCGACAACACCACGCACAGTTGCACACATCTCCTGCGCGTCTTCAGGCGAAGCATTGCGGCCCGTGCCGATGGCCCAGACCGGCTCATAGGCCACCACCAAGGTTTCGAAATGGGCCTTGGTGAGCTTGGCGAGACTGCCTCGCACCTGCGTGCTGACGACATCGACGGCTTGTCCGGATTCGCGTTCGGCAAGCGTCTCGCCGACGCAGACGATCGGTGTCATGCCTGCTTTGGCCACGGCCACTGCTTTGGCGGCTATGAACTCATCGGTCTCGCCGAACAGCGCCCGACGCTCGCTGTGGCCGACGATGACGTAGCTCACGTCGAGCTTGGCCAGCATTGCGGGCGACACCTCGCCGGTGAAGGCACCCTGGCTCTGGTCGTGGCAGTTCTGCGCGCCCAGCTTGAATTCCAAGCGGTCCGCGTCGATGACGGTCTGGCAGCTCCGCAGATCGACAAAGGGCGGGTGCAGGCTCACCTCCACCTGGTCGTAGCGGTGGCGGGCCAATTCGTAGCTGAGCTTCTGGCAGAGCTGGATGGCCTCGAGGTGATTGAGGTGCATCTTCCAGTTCCCTGAAATTAGGGGCATCCGGCTCATCGTCGCTCTCCCCGACTGGCTCACGGCTGCGGCGAGTCTCGCAGGGCAGCGAGCCCGGGCAGATCGCCGTGCTCGACGAGCTCGAGGCCCGCCCCTCCCCCGGTCGAGATGTGATCCATGTAGGGCGCCAGCCCGAACTGGGCCACGGCGGCAGCGCTGTCTCCGCCGCCGACCACGGTGAACGCGCGGGAGTCCGCCATCGACTGGGCCACTGCGCGGGTTCCCGCGGCGAATCGCTCGTCTTCGAACAGGCCCATCGGGCCGTTCCAGAACACCGTTCGGGCTCCTGCAATCACATCGTCGAACTCTGCCGCTGAGCCGGGGCCGATGTCGAGGCCCCGGCATCCGTCGGGCAGGCTGCGGCCCATCTGACGTACCGTCCCGCCGGCATCGAGGGCAGTGATGTCGTTGGGCAGGACGATTCTGGCGCCGCCCCCCAGCAGGCGTTCGCAGGTCTCGATGAAGTCGGGCTCGCACAGCGAGTCGCCGATCGGGTGACCCAATGCGGCCAGGAAGGTGAAGCACATGCCGCCGCCGATGACCAGCGTGTCGACGACGTCCAGCAGCGCTTCGACCACGCCGAACTTGTCGCTCACCTTGGCGCCGCCGAGCACCGCCACAAACGGCCGCTTGGCGTCGGCGCGCAGGCCGCCGAGCACATCGGCTTCCCGCTGCAGCAGTCGGCCCGCTGCGCTCGGCAGGCGCTGCGGCGGCCCCACGATGGAGGCGTGCGCCCGATGGCTCGCCCCGAAGGCGTCGTTCACGTAGCCGTCGAACGCAGCCGAGACCGAAGCCGAACCTGAGCCCGCTGGCGAACCGCCGAATGGGACTGGGAGGCTGCCGGAGACGAGCGCCTCCACGAAGGCCGGATCGTTGGCGGTCTCTCCCGGGCTGAAGCGGAGGTTCTCGGCCAGCGCGACGCCGGGGACCAGCTCCGCAAGACGTTCCGCCGCAGGGGCCAGCGAGTAATGCTCATCTGGGACGCCCGACGGCCGGCCCAGGTGCGAGCAGGCCGTGACGGAAGCTCCGCGCTCAGTCAGCCAGCGCAAGGTCGGCAATGCCGCCCGGATGCGCAAGTCGTCGGCGATCTCTTGCCGACCGTCCTCGCCGACACGCAGCGGAACGTTGAAGTCGCACCGAACCAGGATGCGCCGGCCGTCGAGACCACCGAGCCGCAGCTCGAGGTCTTCCAGCGCCGGCAGGCTGCCGGCGTCGCTCATCGGTTGCAGGTGATGCCGACGAGGTCCACCAGCCGGTTCGAGTAGCCCCACTCGTTGTCGTACCAGGCGAGCACCTTGACCATGCTGCCCATCGCCATGGTCAGACCGGCATCGAACACGCAGCTTGCCGGGTTGCCCACGATGTCACTGCTCACGAGCGGATCTTCGGAATAGTCCAGAACGCCGGCCAGCGGGCCGCTGGCCGCAGCAGCAGCGAAGGCCTCGTTGACCTCGTCGACGCTGGGGCTGGCGTCCAGCGTCGCCGTGAAGTCGGTGATCGAGCCGTCGGGGATCGGCACCCGCAGCGAGGTGCCGTCGAGCTTGCCGTCCATCGCCTGCAGCACCAGCCCCGTCGCCCGGGCGGCACCGGTCGAGGTGGGGATGATGTTCACGGCTGCCGCGCGGGCCCGGCGCAGGTCGCCATGCGGCCCGTCCACCAGCGACTGGTCGCCGGTATACGCGTGGATGGTGGTCATGAGGCCCTGCTGCACGCCGAAGGCCTGATCCAGCACATGCACCATCGGAACGAAGCAGTTCGTCGTGCAGCTCGCGTTCGAGACCACCTTGTGCGCTTCGGGGTCGAAGTCGCCGTCGTTCACCCCCACCACAAATGTGGCGTCGGCGCCGGACGCAGGTGCCGACACGATCACGAGCGGTGCTCCCGCGTCGAGGTGCATGGCCGCCTTGTCACGGGACGTGAAGATGCCGGTCGATTCCACAACGACGTCGACGCCATAGTCACTCCAAGGCAGGTCAGCCGGGTTGCGCTCTGACAGCACCGGCAGCACTGTGCCGTCGATCGTGATGCCGCCCTCGGCAGCAGCGATGTCGTGCGGCAGGTTGCCGAGCACCGAGTCGTACTTGAGCAGGTGGGCCATGGTGGCGGTGTCGCCGAGATCGTTCACCGCCACGATCTCGATGTCGCAGTCGGGGCGGTCGGCCGCCCGGTAGAAGTTGCGACCGATCCGGCCGAAACCGTTGACGCCCACGCGCACGCTCATCTGCTGCTGTCCTCTTCGCTCTGCGGGCCTGGCGGGCTGCCTGCACCCCGGCCCATTCCGTCGCTAGCTGTCTAGCGGGCAAATGGTGGCTAGCGGGCGATGTCGCGGTGACGGCAGTGCAGATCGTGGCCCGCCTCGGCGAGCAACCGCGTCACTTCCTCGGCAATCGCCACGCTGCGGTGACGCCCGCCGGTGCAACCCAACGCAATCGTCAGGTACGACTTGCCCTCGGCGCGGTAGGAGGGCAGCAACGATTCGAGCAACGGCATCAGGTGCTCAACGAACGTGCCGGTCGCCGGCTGGCCGAGTACCCAGTTGCTCACTCCCGGGTGCAAACCGGTGAACGGCCGCAGCTCAGGCACCCAGTGCGGATTCGGCAGGAAGCGGCAGTCGAACACCAGGTCGGCATCGGGGGGAACGCCGTGCTTGTAGCCGAACGACATGACCGCTGTGCGCATCTGCGGCTCGTCGCCGGTTGACCCGAACTCATCGTGCACCCGGTCCCGCAGCTCGTGAACGTTCAAGTCGCCCGTGTCAATGACGACATCGGCCGTTTCTCGCACATCGGCCAGCAGCTCCCGCTCCAGTTCGATGGCGTCGATAACCGACTCCGCCACTGGTTCCGCCATTGCCTGCTCTGGGGTATCGGCGATGGCCGGCTGATCGCCGGTGTGCAACGGGTGCCGCCGGCGGGTGTCGTCGTAACGCCGCACCAGCACGTCGGTGGGAGCATCCAGGTAGACGACGCGCACCGCGGCATTGAGCTCGCGCAGCTGCGAGATCGCCGTCACCAGATCCTCCCGGTACTCCCGGGTGCCAGCCACCAAGGCCACTCGGCGCAGGCGGGTACCAGGCCGAGCCACCATGTCAGCGACATCGCCGATCAGATGCGGTGGCAGGTTGTCGATGACAAACCAGCCGAGATCCTCGAGCGCGTTCGCGGCAGTCGAGCGGCCGGCGCCAGACAGACCCGCGACGATCACGAACTCAGGCCCTCCAGCCATGCGACCGAGCGTACGACGGGCGCTGCCTGCTAGCTCGGGTGAGTTGCGGAGTACACGTTCTCTGCCACGGCGTCGGGCAGCCAGCTCAGCGCCCGCAAGTCGTCGAGCGCCGCCGACTTGACCGCACCGACGCTGCCGAGCTCGCGCACGAGCCGCGCTCGCCGCTTGTCGCCCAGCCCGGCGATGCCGTCGAGCACTCCCCGCTTCATGGCCTTGCTGCGCAGCCTGCGGTGATACGACACGGCGAAACGGTGGCTCTCGTCGCGCACTCGCTGCAGCAGGTACAGCGCTTCGGACTGGCGAGGGATGCGCACCGCCTCGGAACGGCCCGGCACAAATACCTCCTCGAACTGTTTGGCCAGGGCGCACACCGGGATCTGCTCGCGGAGCCCCAGCTCGTCGAGCACCGCAGCCGCCACGCCGAGCTGCCCCTTGCCGCCGTCCACCACCAAGAGCTGGGGCGGGTAGGCGAAGCGGCCCTGCTCGGATGCCGGCAGGTCACGCTCGGCCAGGTAGTTCCGCAGCCGCCGGCGCAGCACCTCGTCCATGGCCGCGTAGTCATCGTTGCCATCGACGTTGCGAAGACGGAAGTGCCGGTACTCGCTGCGGCGAGGCAGGCCGTCCTCGAGCACCACCATCGAACCGACGTAGTTGGTTCCCTGCAGGTGACTCATGTCGTAGCACTCGATGCGCAGCGGCGGCCGTGGCAGCTCCAAGTGCTCGGCCAGCTCGTTCAGCGCCCGGGCCCGGCTGTTGTGGTCGCTGCCGCGACGCATCCGGTGCCGTGCGAGTGATTCGCGTGCGTTGTGCCGTGCCGTGTCCATCAGCGCGCGCTTGTCGCCCCGCTGAGGGATGCGCAGCGTCACCCTGGAACCACGCTGGCGGCTCAGCCATTGCTCGTACAGCGCTGCGTCCGACGGCAGTTCCGGAACGAGCACGAGCTTGGGCCATCCCAGCGGGTTCTCCTCGTGATACAGCCCCGAGAGCACACGGGAGACCAACTGCGGGCCGTCGAGTGCCTCCACCTTGTCCACGACGAACCCTCGCTGGCCCATCACCCGCCCCTTGCGCACGAAGAAGAGCTGCACAGCCGCTTCCAACTCGTCGTCGCTGATGCCGATCACGTCGAAGTCCTCGTTGCGGGTCCCAGCGAGCTGCTGTTTCTCGATGGCACGCCGGACGCTGGCCAGCCGATCCCGCAGCCGGGCCGCCAGCTCGAACTCGAGCTCGGTTGACGCATCTGCCATGCGCTGCTCAAGGTCGTTGACGATCGCGTCGGTATCGCCTTCGAGGAAGCGCACCAGCTCCCTGACGAGCCGGTCGTAATCATCGCGCCCGATCTCGCCCACGCACGGCCCTGCGCACTGCTCGATGTGGTACAGCAGGCACGGCCGGCCGAGCCGCTGGTGGGTGGCCAGCTTGTTGTCGCTGCATGTGCGGATCGGGAATGTCCGCAGCAGCAGGTCGAGCGTTTCGCGGATGGCGTAAGCGTGCCCGTAGGGCCCGAAGTACCGATTGCCGCGCTTGCGCCGACCGCGCATGACCATGGCGCGCGGCCATTCGTCGAGCAGGGTCACCGCCAAGAACGGGTACGACTTGTCGTCGCGCAGCCTGACGTTGAAGCGCGGCTGGTGCCGCTGGATGAGGCTGTACTCGAGCATGAGCGCCTCGACCTCGGTCGACACCTCGATCCAGTCGACGGATGCGGCCGAGGCGACCATCTGTGCGGTGCGCAGCGGCAGGCCGGCGGGATCGCCGAAGTAGCTGTTCAGGCGGGATCGAAGGCTCTTCGCCTTGCCCACGTAGATGATCCGCCCGTCCGCGTCCAGGAATTGGTAGCTGCCCGGCGTATCCGGTACTGATCCCCCCTCAGGGCGCAGACCCACGCTTGCAGGTTATGAGGGAGACATGGGTTGGTGGATACCGCGAAGGTGTGTAGTAGGTTTCGCCGACGTAGAGCCTGAACTTTGGCGTGTCGGATCGGGCGTGCCTGAGGAAGGGTGCGATGCGGTAGTTCCGCATCTCGTAGCTGCGCAGGAGGCTGCACAATATGGAACTTGCACAGGAGCGGAACGCAGGAACGAACGTGATCAGGCCCGCAGGCCGGGTAGACGGATCGAACTCCGCTGACTTTCACGAGTCGCTGATGGCTGCTCTCTCGGGCGATGACAACCGCGTCATCCTCGACATGGGCGGCATCGACTACATCAGCAGCGCCGGCCTACGCGTTCTGTTGCTGCTCGCCCAGCATCTGGGCGGCAGTTCGACGCCATTCGCCGTTTGCTCGCTCGCAGCCTCGGTCGACGAAGTGTTCCGCATCAGCGGCTTCAATCAGATCATCACGGTGTTCGGAACGCTCGACGAGGCGAAGGCACAGCTGGCGTAGTTACGCCCATGTCCCAGCCTTGGCGCATCCTCGTCGTTGACGACGAGCCCGATCTCGAGCCGCTCGTCCTGCAGCGCATGCGGAGACACATCCGCAGCGGCAAGTACGAATTCGAGTTCGCGGGCAACGGCTTGGAGGCGCTCGAGAAGCTGCGAGCCGACGACAGCATCGACTTGGTGCTGTCCGACATCAACATGCCGCAGATGGACGGGCTGACGCTGCTGTCGCAGCTCGGCTCGCTCCATCAGGATTTGCGGGCCGTGATCATCTCCGCCTACGGCGACATGGGCAACATACGCACGGCCATGAACCGGGGCGCATTCGACTTCGTCACCAAACCGGTCGACTTCGACGACCTGCAGATCACGATCGAGCGCACAGTGGAGCATCTCCGGCAGTGGCGGGAAGCCACGGCATCGCGCGACAAGCTGGTCACGCTCCAGAACGAGCTCGACATCGCCACCAACGTGCAGCAGTCGATCCTGCCGTCCGACTTCCCGGCGACGCAGGCCTACGGGATCAGCGCCAACATGGTTGCGGCACGCAACGTCGGCGGCGACTTCTACGACTACGTCGGCGCTCCGGACGACCGGATGTTCGCGACCGTTGCCGACGTGTCCGACAAGGGCATCCCCGCAGCACTGTTCATGATGTCGAGCCGGACTGCCCTCAAGGGCGCTGCCATCGGCACCGGTTCGCCTCGCGAAGCCCTCATCGAGGCGAACCGGGTACTCCAGGCCGACAATCCGACGCTCATGTTCGTCACCGTGATCATGGCGGTCTACGACCCTCACAGCGGCCAGGTGACGTACTCGAGCGCAGGTCACGATCCGCCGGTCGTCGTCCGCGCCGACGGAAGCGCAGAGCGCTTGCCCGCAATGGGGGGCATCGCCTTGGGCATAGCGCCCGAGGACATCTTCGTGATGAACCTGAAGGAACACACCTTCACGCTCGGCCCCGGCGAAACGCTCATCCTGTACACCGACGGCGTCAGCGAGGCCATGAACGTGGAGCACGAGGAGTACGGAACTGCCCGGCTCCTGGAGCTGTTCGCTGGCAGCCCGCCGAAGAGCGCCGACGAAGCGGTGACCGCTGTGTTCGATGCCGTGGCCGAGTTCGCCGGCGAAGCGCCGGCTTCGGACGACATCACATGCTTGGCTCTGCATCGGGATGCTGCGCCGTGAAGTTACGGAGTACCTGACATGCGACGATCGCTGAACATCACGCCTGTGCCCGGAGCTGCAGCAGCCGAGGCGCTGCCGCGCATCGTGGCCTTCGTCGAGGAGATGGCCGAGTTGGACGACTGGGCGCCGGATCTCGTCCTGCGGTCCAATCTCATCCTCGAAGAACTCATCCTGAACACACTCACGCACGGGCGCACCACCGGGCTCAGCGACATAGAGATCACGCTGGAGAGCGGCGAGAACTCGGTGGCGATCACCCTCGTCGACGACGGCGCTGCGTTCGATCCCCTGAGCGACGGGCTGCCTGCCAACACCGACTTGCCGCTGCAAGAACGATCGATCGGCGGCCTGGGACTGCATCTCGTGCGCTCGATGGCCGAGGACCTCGCATACAGGCACGCCGACGGCAAGAACCACCTGACGCTGGTCGCGCGGTCTGGCGTCTGACAGCACGCCGATGCGCCTGCGCCTGTCATCGCAGTGGCGTGCAGGCGTCGCGGCAGCAGCGTTCGCTCTAGGCGCCCCGGCGCTGCTTGGCGCCTGCAGCGGCCAAGCCGACGATTCCGGCGACGACGGTCCCGCCGGCACGATCGCGGCGCCCGCCCGCCCCACCGTTCCCGACGTTGTCAGCGACGAGACCGGCGTCTACCCGGACCGGGTGGTGTTCGGGCAATCGGCTGCACTGAGCGGTCCCAATGCGGAACTCGGCGTCGGCATGCGCTTGGGGATTCTCGCTGCGTTCGAGGAGGCAAACCGGACTGGAGGCGTGAACGGCAGGCGGCTCGAGCTGAGGTCGCTCGACGACAAGTACGAACCCGAGCCGGCCATAGCCAACACGGCAGCATTCATCGACAGCAATGAGGTGTTCGCGCTCATCGGCGCCGTGGGAACGCCGACATCGCGTTCGGCGGCGCCCGTCGCGGCCTCCGCAGGCATTCCCTACGTGGCACCGTTCACCGGGGCCGGGTTCCTGCGGAATGACGACTGGACCAACATCGTCAATGTACGCGCCTCGTACGCGCAGGAGACCGAAGAGATGGTCGCGCGCCTCACCGGCGACTTGGGCATCGAGCGCATCGCTGTGCTCTTCCAGGACGACTCGTTCGGCCGCGCCGGCTATTTCGGCGCCTTGGCTGCACTCGAGCGGCGCGGCATGGCACCGGTGGCGATCGGCTTTTACCCGCGTAACACGACGGCCATCAAGACGGCGCTGCTGGACCTCAAAGCGGGCAACCCCGAGGCCGTGATCATGGTCGGCGCATATGAGCCCGTCGGCACCTTGATCTCGTGGTCACGCAACACCGGCTTCGACCCGGTCTTCATCACGCTGTCATTCGTCGGGGCGAATGCGCTCGCGAGCCAACTCGGCGCCATCGGCGAGGGCGTGCTCGTGACCCAGGTCGTGCCCTTCCCGTTCGACGACACCACGCCCGTCGTCGCGAACTACCACGCTGCCTTGGATCACCTCGCGTCCCGACACGGCGACTTGGAGCATGTCGATCCCGAGCCTGCCCCCGGCTTCGTGTCGCTCGAGGGCTACCTAGCCGGCAGGCTCGCCATCGCGGGCCTGGAACAGTGCGGCAGTTCCGTGACGCGCCAGTGCTTCTTGAACGCCATCTTAGGGGCCGACGAAGTCGACATCGACGGCTTCATGCTGAAGTTCGGCGACGGCGAGCGCATCACCGACGACAACCAAGGCTCTGACGCAGTCTTCGTCACCCAGATCGGACCCGACGGCACCTACCTTTCGCTTGACAGGCTCACGGACACCGGCCCATGACCCCCGCAGCGCCCACCGATGAGGCTCCTCCAAGCGGAGAGGCTGCCAGCGCCACTCATGCGCCTGGGCACCGCAAGCCGGCGCTGCACCTGCGAATCTCGACTCAGATGTATGCAGGCATTGCCGTGCCGCTGCTGTTGGTGCTGGCAGCGAGCCTGATTGCATGGATCTCGTTCGCCCGCGTCGGCGAAGCGGAGCAGCAGGTCACCCAAGGCGCCATTCCCGAACTCGACGCCGCCCTGGGCGTCGCGGAGGCCAGCAACCGGCTGGTTGCCGCCGGGCTTCGCTTGACGGCCTCGACGCCTGACGACTACGAGAACATCGTCGCGGAGATTGCCGCAGCCCGCAGCGAGTTCGAGGCACCGCTCGAACTGCTGTGGAACCGCGGCACGGGCTCTATGTGGCTGGGCCAGATGCGCAGCGACGCCGCCCAGCTCAATGCCAATATCGCCGCGATCGAGGCCGAGATGCCCGAGCTCTTCGCCCTGCGGCAGCAGGCACAGATGCTGCGCGAGCAGTCGGACGCCGCCGTTGGGGACTTGGTGAGCCTGATCGTTCCCGCGCTCGACGATCAGCTCTTCTACCTGATCCAAGGGCGACGGCGCCTGTGGACGCCGCCGGCGCCGGCATCCATGCACAGGTCCGATTCCGAGGTGCTGATGTACCGGCGCTGGTCGGCGCTGAGAGGCGACGTGTCGCAAGCCGACGCCCTGCTGGCGGGCGCCTTCAGCTCGTCGGCATCGGCACTAGTAGAGCCGCTCCGGGAGAGCTTCGAATCGACCCGGGACCGTATCGAAATCAATCTGGCAGCGCTGGACAACGCCACCGCCGATGATCTGAGACCGATGGCGATCCGGCTGGTCGCGCTGGGCCTCGACGATGGCGGCGTCTTCGACGTGATGTTCCGCAGTCTGCAGATCGAGGAGAACCAGCGCGGTCTGCTGGCCCAGAACCAGGAGCTGGGCATCGGACTGGTGGACGAGATCGAATCGCTGGTCGGCACGGTGCAGACCAGCGTGGACTCGGCGACCGCGGCATCGGCGCAAGCCGTCAGCACTGGACGTGTGCTGCTGATCGTCATCAGCATCGTCGGCATCGCAGGCGCACTGGCGTTCAGCTGGCTGTTCGTCGGACGGCGGATCCTGCGTCGTGTCGGCCTGTTGTCAAGCCGCATGCGGGCGCTCGCCGGCGGCGACCTGGAATCGCCGGTCGACGCCAGCGGTCGTGACGAGGTAGCCGAGATGGCCGACGCGCTGGAGCACTTCCGCAAGGCCGCGCTCGAAGTGCAACGACTCAACCTGGTCGAGGAACTGGCCGGTCAGCTCAGCGAGCGCAACGAGCAGCTGTCCCAGACGCTCGCCGACCTAGACCGTGCACAGGACCAGATCGTGGCGAACGAGAAACTGGCGGCGCTCGGCGAGGTGACCGCCGGCGTCGCCCACGAGATCCGGAACCCGCTGAACTTTGTCAAGAACTTCGCCGAGTCGTCCGACGAACTGCTCGAAGAACTGCTCGAAGCGATCGCCGATCCCGAACCGCCCGACGACCAAGCCGACTACATCGCTGAGATCACCGGCGATCTCAAGGAGAACCTCACCCGCATACGCGGGCACGGCGATCGGGCCAACCGCATCGTGGAAAGCATGCTGATGATGGGCCGGGGCGGCGGCGAAGCGCGCCCCGTGGAGATCAACGCACTGCTCGACGAGCACGCCTTGCTCTCCTATCACAGTGCACGGGCGCAGGATGCCGACTTCAACGTGACCATCGAGCGCGACTTCGACCCCGACATGGGCGAGCTGGAGGTCATCCCGCAGGACATGGGCCGCGTGTTCCTCAACCTCGTGAGCAACGCCGGCTACGCAGCGAACAAGCGCTGGCAGGACGTCGGCGGCGAGCCGGGCAAGATGGTCACGCTGGGTGACGGCGACGACACGCCCTATTTCCCGACGATCTGGCTGAGCACTCAACGAACCGACGAGTCCGCGGTGATCAGGGTTCGCGACAACGGCACAGGCATCCCACCAGACGTCGCCCAGCGAATCTTCGAGCCGTTCTTCACCACCAAGCCCACCAATGAGGGCACGGGGCTGGGCTTGGCGATGTCAAACGACATCGTCCGGGGCCACGGCGGGCAGATCTCGGTGGAAAGCGAACCCGGCGAGTACACCGAATTCACGGTGGAACTGCCGCTCGAGCGCGCAGCCCCCGTTGAGCCGGTCGAGCCAGTCCAGACCGAGGACGCCGCGACCCCGGCGAGCTGATCGGCAGCCTGGCGCTGCGCCGCTCAGCCGACCAGCGGCGCCAGATAGCGGCCGGTATGGGACTCGGGCGTCGCCGCAACCTGTTCTGGTGTGCCAGCAGCCACCACGGTGCCGCCGCCGATGCCGCCCTCGGGACCCATGTCGACGATCCAGTCGGCGGTCTTGATCACGTCGAGATTGTGCTCGATGACCACCACGGTGTTGCCGCCAGACACGAGCCGGTCGAGCACCCCCAGCAGGCGCCGGATGTCCTCGAAATGCAAGCCGGTGGTGGGCTCGTCGAGGATGTAGATGGTGTGGCCGGTCGATCGTTTCGACAACTCGCTGGCGAGCTTCACCCGCTGCGCCTCGCCGCCAGACAGCGTTGTGGCGGGCTGCCCCAGCCGGATATAGCCCAGGCCCACATCCACGAGCGTCTGCATGTGGCGGCGGATGGGCGGCTGAGCCGAGAAGAACTCCAGAGCGTCCTCGCAGGGCATGTTCAGTACGTCGGCAATTGTCATGCCCTTGAACCGGATCTCGAGTGTCTCGCGGTTGTACCGGGCGCCCTTGCACACTTCGCAGGGCACGTACACATCGGGCAGGAAATGCATCTCAATCTTAATGGTGCCGTCGCCTGAGCAGGCCTCGCAGCGCCCGCCCTTGACGTTGAAGCTGAACCGGCCTGGCAGGTAGCCCCGCACCTTCGCCTCGTTCGTGGCCGCATAGAGCTTGCGGATGTGGTCGAACACGCCGGTGTAGGTGGCCGGGTTCGACCGGGGCGTACGGCCGATCGGCGATTGATCGATGTCGATGACCTTGTCGAGCGCCTCGACGCCTTCGATCGCCGTGTGCAGGCCGGGTACTTGCTTGGACGAGTAGATCCGCTGCATCAGCGCCTTATAGAGGATCTCGTTCACGAGCGTGCTCTTGCCCGAGCCCGACACGCCGGTCACGCAGACGAAGCAGCCCAAGGGGAACTCGACGTCGATCTTGCGCAGGTTGTGCTCCCGGGCGCCCCGGACGACCAGACGGTCGTCGCCTCGGGGCCGTCGCAATGACGGCATCGGGATCTCCCGCACGCCGGCCAGGTACTCCCCCGTCACCGAGCCCGCGGCACCCGCCAGACCGTCCGCCGGCCCGCTGTAGACGATCTCGCCGCCGTGCTCACCGGCGCCTGGGCCGATGTCGACCACCCAGTCCGCAACCGAGATGGTCTCCAGATCGTGCTCCACCACCAGCACGGTGTTGCCGAGATCGCGCAGGTGCAGCAGGGTGTCGATCAGGCGGCGGTTGTCGCGCTGGTGCAGCCCGATTGACGGCTCATCGAGCACGTACAGCACGCCTTCCAGCCCGCTGCCGATCTGGCTCGCCAACCGGATGCGCTGGGCCTCGCCGCCGGCCAGCGTGGCTGCCGAGCGGTTCAGCGTCAGGTAGTCGAGGCCGACGTCGAGCAGGAAGTGCAACCGGGCATCGATCTCCTTGATGACCGGTGCGGCGATGATGCGCTGCCGCTCGGTGAGGTCGAGGCCGTCGACGATCTTCGCTGCCTCGCCGATGGATGCCGAGCAGAGCTCGAAGATGTTCCGGCCGGCCACACGCACGGCCAGCGACACCTCGTTGAGCCGCGCACCTTGGCATGTCCCGCACGGCACCTCGCGCATGTAGCCCTCGATGCGGTTGCGCGACCAGTCGCTCTCGGTGTCGGCATGGCGGCGGCGCAGGAAGGGAATCACGCCCTCGTAGCGGGTGGTGTAGCTGCGCGAGCGGCCATAGCGGTTGCGGTAGCGCACCGTGATCTGCTCGCCGGCAGGCGCGCCCTCGAGCAGCAGCTTTCGCTGTCCTGGCTCCAGCTCGGCCCACGGCACATCGAGCGGGATGCCCTGCTGCTCGCCGATCGCTTCGAGCAGCCGGGTGAACCACTTGCCGGTTGCTCCCGCCCAAGGTGCAAGCGCGCCAGCCGCCACCGACAGCTCCGTGTTCGGCACCACCAGCTCTGGATCCACCTCGTACCGGGTGCCGAGGCCGTCGCAGGTCTGGCAGGCGCCGTACGGGGAGTTGAACGAGAAGTTGCGGGGCGCCAGTTCCTCGAACGAGCGGCCAGTCGTGGGCGAGAACAGATGCTGGCTGAAGGTGAGCATCTCGGGCGCATCGTCCGGGGCACCGTTGCCGCCCGCAACCTGGTGAATCCACACATGACCGTCGGCCAGCCCCAGCGCAGCCTCCACCGATTCGGCGAGGCGCTGGGAGATGTCGCCACGCATGATCAGCCGGTCGACGATCACCTCGATGTCATGGTTGACATAGCGATCCAGTCGCTCGATCTCATCGGTGCTGCCGAGCTCCAGCACTTCGCCGTCGACACGCACACGGGCATAGCCCTGCCGGGCGAAGTCGCCGAGCTGCGTGTGATAGTCGCCCTTGCGGCCGCGCACCACCGGAGCGAGCACCTCGAAGCGCGAGCCTTCGGTGAGCTCCATGATCCGGTCCACGATCTGCTGCGCCGTCTGTCGCTCGACGATCTCTCCCGTCTGCGGGTCGTGCTGGATGCCGATGCGGGCGTAGAGGAGCCGCAGGTAGTCGTACACCTCGGTGATAGTCCCGACGGTGGAACGCGGGTTGCGGCTGGCGCTCTTCTGGTCGATGGAGATCGCCGGCGACAGCCCTTCCAGGAAGTCAACGTCGGGCTTGTCCATCTGGCCCAGGAACTGGCGTGCATAGGCCGACAGCGACTCGACATAGCGACGCTGCCCCTCGGCGTAGATGGTGTCGAAGGCCAGCGACGATTTGCCGCTGCCCGACAGCCCGGTGAACACGATCATGCGATCGCGGGGCAACTCCACATCCACATTGCGCAGGTTGTGCTCGCGCGCCCCGCGGACGATCAGCCGCTCACCCATTCGGGTGGAGCCTACCTGCGCCCCTGCCGCTCATCCCCGACACATACACAAGTTCGTATGCCGACCCGCGCACGCTCGGAGGGCGCAACCGGCAGAAGTAGGGTCGCGGTCATGCCACATGAAGTACAAGGTGTCGTAGCCGCAGCGGTGGGCGAGCCGGTCACGGTCGAGACGATCGTGGTCCCCGACCCCGGTCCCGGTGAGGTGATCGTCGATGTCCAAGCATGCGGCGTGTGCCACACCGACCTGCACTACCGCGAGGGCGCCATCAACGATGAGTTCCCGTTCCTGCTCGGGCATGAGGCCGCCGGCGTCGTGTCCGAAGTCGGCGATGGCGTCACCAATGTCGCCGTCGGCGACTTCGTGATCCTGAATTGGCGCGCCGTCTGCGGCAACTGCCGGTCGTGCGACCGGGGCCGCCCGTGGTACTGCTTCGCCACGCACAACGCGTCGCAGAAGATGACGCTCAACGGCGTCGAGCTGTCACCCGCGCTGGGCATCGGGGCGTTCGCCGAGAAGACCCTGGTGGCCGCAGGGCAGGCCACCAAGGTGGATCCTGCTGCCCCGCCCCAGGTGGCCGGTCTCATCGGCTGCGGAGTCATGGCCGGCTTGGGTGCCGCGATGAATACCGGCGGCGTCGGCCGCGGCGACAGCGTGGCAGTGTTCGGCTGCGGCGGCGTGGGAGATGCGGCCATCTGCGGTGCGCGACTCGCCGGAGCGCACACCATCATCGGCGTCGATATCGACGGCCGCAAGCTCGACTGGGCCAGCGAGTTCGGCGCCACCCACACCGTCAACTCTGCAGGCCTCAGCAACGATGAGGTCGTCGAGGCGATCCGCGAGCTGACCGACGGCAATGGCGTGGATGTGGCCATCGAGGCCGTGGGCTTGCCCCAGACCTATGAGCAGGCTTTCTATGCCCGCGACCTGGCGGGCACCGTGGTGCTGGTTGGTGTGCCGAACCCGGCCATGAAGATCGAGTTGCCGATGATCGAGGTGTTCGGGCGCGGCGGCTCGCTCAAGAGCTCGTGGTACGGCGACTGCCTGCCGAGCCGTGACTTTCCCATGCTCATCGACCTGCACCTGCAGGACCGCCTGCCGCTCGACAAGTTCGTCAGCGAGACGATCGGGATTGCAGGCGTCGAGGAGGCGTTCGAGAAGATGGAGCACGGCGAGGTGCTGCGCTCCGTCGTCATGCTCTAGGCGCTGGCGTCGCGCAGGTCTCGGCGGAGCTCCCTGAGCTCGTCTCGCAGGCGGGCTGCGTACTCGAATCTGAGGTCAGCGGCCGCTTCGGCCATCTCCTCTTCCAGCGAGGCGATGAGGCGTGTCAGGTCGTCGGCCGGCAGGTCGCCGTAGGCGGCCTTCATCCGTTCGGCGTTCACGCGGCCCGACACCAGCTTTTCGGGCACCGGTGCGGTCTCCGCTGGGCCTCGCAGCACCTCGAGGATGTCGGTGACGGCCTTGCGGATCGTCTGCGGGTCGATGCCATGCTCGGCGTTGTACGCCTGCTGCAGGCCCCTCCGCCGGTTGGTCTCGGATACGGCGCGGTGCATCGACGGCGTGAACTCATCGGCGTACATCACGACCTGGCCGTCGACGTTGCGTGCAGCTCGCCCGATGGTCTGGATGAGCGACGTCTCGCTGCGCAGGAACCCCTCCTTGTCGGCGTCCAGGATCGCCACGAGGCTCACTTCGGGCAGGTCCAGGCCTTCTCGCAGCAGGTTGATGCCCACCAGCACGTCGAAGTGGCCCAGCCGCAGATCCCGGAGGATCTCGATTCGCTCGATGGTGTCGATCTCGCTGTGCAGGTAGCGCACCCGCACACCGAGCTCGAGCAGGTAGTCGGTGAGGTCCTCGGCCATCTTCTTGGTGAGCGTCGTCACGAGTACCCGCTGGCCCTGTTCGGTGACCCGTTCGATCTCGCCCATCAGGTCGTCGATCTGGCCCTTGGTCGGGCGCACCACGATCTCGGGGTCGACCAGGCCGGTGGGACGGACGATCTGCTCCACCACCTGCGAGCTCGTCCGCAGCTCATAGTCGCCCGGCGTGGCAGACAGGAACACCACCTGATTCAGCCGCTCCATCACTTCGTCAAAGCGCAGGGGCCGGTTGTCGCGCGCTGATGGCAGCCGGAAACCGTGCTCCACCAACGTGTCCTTGCGCCGCCGGTCGCCGGCGAACTGGCCGTGCAGCTGGGGCACCGCAACATGGCTCTCGTCGATGACCAGCAGGTAGTCGTCGGGAAAGAAGTCGAGCAGGGTGTACGGCGGCTCGTCGT
Source organism: Acidimicrobiia bacterium (assembly GCA_022827265.1). Lineage (GTDB taxonomy): Bacteria > Actinomycetota > Acidimicrobiia > Acidimicrobiales > Poriferisodalaceae > Poriferisodalis. The sequence continues at coordinate 33,148 of JAJDTF010000089.1, forward strand.
ACACCCGGCCGTCGAGATGCATCGAGTAGTTCTCGACGCCATTGCAGTAGCCCAGCTCGGTCAGCATCTCGAGGTCGTACTCGGTGCGCATCCGCAGCCGCTGAGCCTCGAGCAGCTTGTTCTCCTTCTCGAACGACTGCAGCCGCTCGGCGAGCTCGGCTTCGATCTTGGCGATCGCCGCGCGCATCTTGTCCTCGCCGGTGACGTAATGCGATGCCGGGAAGACGGTGACCTCTTCGAACTCGCCGAGACGCTCGCCGGTCAGCGGGTCGATGCGGCTGATGCGATCGATCTCGTCGCCGAACAGCTCCACCCGCACCAGGAACTCCTCATAGGCCGGATGGACTTCGAGCGTGTCGCCGCGTACCCGGAACCGGCCCCGGACCAAGTTCGTGTCGTTGCGTTCGTACTGCATGTCGACGAGCCGACGCAGCACGGCACGCTGGTCGACCATCTCGCCCACACGCAGGTACAGCATCTGGCGCAGGTATTCCTCCGGTGCCCCCAACCCGTAGATGGCAGAGACCGATGCCACCACGATCACATCCCGGCGGGTCAGCAGCGCCGCCGTGGCCGAGTGCCGCAGCCGGTCGATCTCGTCGTTGATGCTGGAGTCCTTCTCGATGTAGGTGTCCGAGGCCGGCATGTATGCCTCGGGCTGGTAGTAGTCGTAGTAGGAGACGAAGTACTCCACACGATTGTCGGGGAAGAACTCACGGAACTCGTTCGCAAGCTGTGCCGCCAACGACTTGTTGGGCGCGAGCACCAGCGTCGGACGCTGCGCCCGCTCGATCGTCCACGCGATCGTGGCGCTCTTGCCCGATCCGGTGATGCCCAGCAGCGTCTGGAACCGGTCGCCGCGGATGACGCCGTCCGCGAGCTGGACCACTGCGCGCGGCTGGTCGCCAGCCGGCTCGAAGCCTGCGTTGACCCGGAACGGGTGAGCAGCAGTCGGCTCGGGCAACCACGGGCGGGCTCGGCCGGGCTCGACTGCGCCTGCGTCCTGCTGCGACGGCGCCGTAGAGACGGATGCCATGACCGAGAGGCTACGGCCGCGACACCACGCGATTCCGGCAGCGATCTACCGCTCTCGCCCATGGGGAACGAACCCGGAGGCAGGGTGCCGCCGTGCGACCGGCCGGGTGGTTATCCTGCCGCGCTGACCGCCGACCCGCCGATACCCGACTCCCTTACGACCTGAGACCGCCCATGAGCAGCGACGAACCAGACACATCTGAGTCCGACGACGACGCGGTCGGCGACGCCATGGGTGACCCCGACGCGCTCGGCGACGACTTCGAGCCGGTCCCCGACGATCTCGAGGCCGAAGAGCTGGGCGTGACAGACCTCGACGACGCGATCGATGATGTCGACGACTTGGACACTGACGGGCTGGGTGATGGCGGGTTGGATACCGATGAGCTGGATGGTGGCGAGACAGAATCGTCAGACGATGACAGCGGGCCGAGCCGCGAAGTGCCCGCTGGGGTGCGCCCCGCCGCCGACGACGAAGACGACGACGAAGACGACGAGGAACTCGAGGCGGATCTCGGCGAGATCCTCAAGGAGCGGCTGGCGTCTGAGGACGAGGACGAGGACGACGAGGACGACGAGATCGGGATCGTCAGCGGTTCGCGTTCAGCGTCCAAGCAGGAAGACGAGATCCTCTGCGAAGGCTGCTTCCTGCTGGTCAAGCCGTCCCAATTCGACACGCGCGCACCCGAGCCGAGCTGTCCCCACTGCGGAACCCCGATCGCCTACTGACAGCTCAGCCTCTCGGCCGGCAGGTGCGGGAGTGCGCTGGCCCAGTTGAACGCTGCTTCGATCGCAGCTTCGAGTTCGTCGAGGCCGCCGGAATTGTCAATGACCCAGTCGGCGATGGCCAGTCGCTCGTCGCGCGACAACTGAGCGGCGATGCGCGCACGCGCATCATCGGCGGAGAACCCCCGCTCAGTCACGAGACGCTCCAGCGCGACGTCGGCTGGCGCGTCCACCACCAGGATCCCGCTGATCTGGTAGCGCGGCCGCCGCCCCTTGACCAGCCCCTCGCCGAGCAGCGGGACGTCGAGGACCACCAGACGATCGGTTCCCGCCAGCTCGCCCAGCCGGCGACGGATCTCCCGACCGACCGGAGGATGGGTGATCGCGTTCAGATCGGCGAGTGCGTCGGGATCGTTGAACACAATCGCTGCGACCGAGCTGCGGTCGAGCGTGCCGTCGGGAGCCACGATGTGATCCCCAAAGCGCTCCACCATCTCCGCCAAGACCGGGCTGCCGGGTGCCTGCTGCTCGCGAACGATGGCGTCGGCGTCGATCAGCGCAGCACCGCGTCGGGCAAAGCCCGAGGCGACCGTGCTCTTGCCGCTGCCGATGCCACCGGTGAGCCCGACGGTGATCATCAGGCCGCAGTGCGCTCGACGCAACAGCCGGGTGCGGCCCGGATCACCGCCCGACGACCGCTTTGATGGGTGCTAGACGGCGGCCGCGACACCCGCTGTGCCGTCGTCGTCATCTGGGGCGGCCGCGGCGGGCTCGCCGTCGGCACCCTGGTTCTCATAGTGCGCGAGGGCCTGGCGGTAGGCCTCCTCGCCGTGCTCCTCGTAGTACTCGCGCCATGCCCGCTCGGCTTCTGACTCCTCACCTTCGGCAGGCGTCTCGTAGCTGAACTCGCCGATGAAGTTGCCTTCCTCGTCGTAGGCGTGATCGCCGAACGCCTCGCGGTACTCCTCCGCGACCACACCGCCTTCGGCCGCCTGCTTGATCGACAGGCTGATGCGCCGGCGCTGCAGGTCGAGATCGATGATCTTCACCCAGAGTTCCTCGCCGGGAGTCACAACCTGCTCGGGCAGCTCGACATGGTGGGCAGACATCTCCGAGATGTGCACCAGGCCCTCGATGCCGTCGCCGACCTGCACGAACGCGCCGAACGGCACGAGCTTGGTAACCCGACCGTAGACCAGCTCCTCGACACGGTGGGAGTTCGCGAACGCTTCCCACGGATCCTGCTGCGTCGCCTTGAGCGAGAGCGAGATGCGCTCGCGCTCACGGTCGATCTCAAGCACCTCCACCGTGACCTCGTCGCCGATGCTGACCACCGAGCTGGGGTGATCGACGTGCTTCCAGGACAGCTCCGAGACGTGAATGAGGCCGTCCATGCCGCCGAGGTCGACGAATGCACCGAAGCTGACCACCGACGAGACCCGACCAGTCCGCCGCTCGCCGCGCTGGAGATCCCGCAGGAAGCCTTCCCGCTCCTCCTTGAGGCTCTCTTCGAGCCAGGCTCGCCGGCTGAGCACGACATTGTTGCGGTTCTTGTCGAGCTCGATGATCTTCGCTTCGAGCTCTTGGCCCACATAGGGAGCCAGATCCCGGACGCGCCGCAGCTCCACCAGCGACGCCGGCAGGAAGCCTCGCAGGCCGATGTCGACGATCAGCCCGCCCTTCACCACCTCGATGACGGGACCCTTGACGATCCCGTTGGACTCGCGGATCTCCTCGATGCGGCCCCAGGCGCGCTCGTACTGCGCCCGCTTCTTGGACAGCACCAAGCGGCCGTCGGGATCTTCCTTCTGCAGGACCAGAGCCTCGATCTGATCGCCAACGTCCACGACCTCCGACGGGTCGATGTCGTGGCGGATAGAGAGCTCGCGGGACGGGATGACGCCCTCAGACTTGAATCCGATGTCCAGCAGCACCTCGTCGCGGTCGACCCGCACGATGGTGCCGGCCACGATGTCGCCGTCGTCGAACTCGACGATGGTCTGCGCGACGGCGTCCTCGAACGACGTGTCGCCGAGGTCGTCCATGGTGACGGTCCGCGGCACGTAGTCGCCCGCATCGGTGAAGGTGCCGAAGTCGCCCGTCGAAGCCCCGTTGCCGCTCTCGTCGCTTGCGCTTTCGCCGTCCGGCGCCTCGGGCGCAGTCGCAGGGGAGTCGTCGGGTGCCGGGGACTCGGCGAGTGCTGGGTTTTCGAGGTCTGGAGCGGGGGCAATTGCGTCGGTCACTGGGGAATGCTCGGATCGGGGATACGGGCGCAGGCGGCTGAGCATGCCGCGCGCAGCGCACGGAAAGGCTACCGGCGTCGGCGCCCATCGGACCGGGGGCGCTCAGGCGTGGCCTGCACGCGGGTCAGCCCTTGGCGTCTGCCCAGGTGGCGCCGGCAGCGACATGGACTTCCAGCGGCACCGCCAGGTCGGCGGCATTGCGCATCACGTCGACCGTCAGATCGGTCACCTCGGCGGATTCAGCGGGATCCACTTCGAGGATCACCTCGTCGTGAACCTGCAGCACCAGCCGGCTGGCTGCGGACCCTGCCTGCAGGGCCTCGTCCAGCCGGATGAGCGCCACCTTGAAGATGTCCGCCGCGAGTCCCTGGATGGGGGCATTCATGGCCTGCCGCTCGGCGGCCTGACGCACCCGGAAATTGCGCGACGTCAACTCGGGGAGCGGCCGGCGCCGGCCGAAGGCTGTCTCGGTGTAGCCACGCTCGCGGCTCTGCTCCACCACCCCGTCCATGAACGAGCGCACCTTGGGAAACGCCTCGAAATAGGCGTCCAGGATCTCCGCCGCCTCGCCGGTGGGCACACCGAGACGCTGGCCGAGGCCATATGCCTCCATCCCGTAGGCCAAGCCGTAGCTGACCATCTTGGCCACTGACCGCTGCTGCGAGTCGACCTCGGTGGGGCTGATGCCGAACAGGGATGCCGCAGTTGCGCTGTGGATGTCATGGCCCGCTTCGAAAGCACCCACGAGGCCCGGATCGCCGGACAGGTGGGCGATCACGCGCAGCTCGATCTGGTTGTAGTCGGCAATCAGCAGCTCGCAGCCGTCGGCCGGAATGAACGCACGCCGGAACAGCCGGCCCTGTTCGGTCCGCACGGGGATGTTGTGCAGGTTCGGGTCCTCGGAGCTGAGCCTGCCGGTGCGTGCCACCGTCTGGTTGAACGTGGCATGGATGCGGCCGTCGGGTTCGACGCATTCGAGCAGGCTGACGCCATAGGTGGAACGCAGCTTCTCCACTTCCCGGAACGCCAGCAGCCGGTCCACAATGCGGTGCTCGCCCCGCAGCGACTCCAGCGCCGCTGCGCTCGTGGAGTAGCCGGTCTTGGTCTTGCGCTGGGGCGTCAGCCCCAGATCCTCGAAGAGCACCTCGGCGAGCTGCTTGGGCGAGTTGACGTTGAGGTCGTCGCGGCCGGCCAGCTCGCGCACCTCGGCTTCCAGCGCGAGCACCTCTCCCGTGAGATGGTCACGCAACGATTCGAGCTCGCCGCGGTCGACGCCGATGCCGGCCGTTTCCATGCGAGCCAGCACGCTGATGAGCGGACGCTCCACATCCCGGTACAGGTCGGACATGCCCAGGCTCTCGAGCTGCTGATCGAGCATCGGCGCCAGCATCGCCACCGCGAGGGCGTCACGAGCGGCCACGATGCCGTCGGCGGGTCCATCGGCGTCGAGGTCGTCGAAGCCCAGCTGGCCCTCGGTGCCGCCTCCGGCAAGCTCCGTCCCGCAATGCCGAACGAGGAGCGCGCTCAGCTCGTCGCGGCCTTCCGACGGATGGATGAGATAGGCGGCGATCGAAGTGTCGACGGCCAGCCCGGCGAGCGCCGCTCCGGCATCCAGATCGCCCTGTGCTTCCCGCTCTTGTTCGCTCCGCTCACGGGCCGCTCGGGCCACGGCTTCGCCTGCGGGCTCAGCCTCTCGGCGGGCGAGCGCGCGCATGAGCTCCTTCGCCTGGTGGACGTGGACGCCCGGGCCCTCAGCCCCCAGCAGGCGGGCGCACGGTGCTGCGATGTCGGGCACAGCGAGATCATGGAGGCCGAGCGCGAGCACCGTGCCCTGCGAGGGATCGTCCGCGACCGCCAGCACGCCCAAGGCGCCGTCGGCCTCCACGGTGAACCCGAGCGCGACCGGTTCGTCCCGGCGCGACAACTCGCCCAGCAGCCGTGCGGCATGGGCCCCACGGGCACCCCCCTCCCCGTCGACCTGCAGCAGCTGCACGTCGGCGAGCTGTGCAGTCTCGGGAGAACTCGCGCTCGGACTCAGCATGCCGTCCAACGAGGTCCCCGCCAAGGCGTCGCTCAGACGGGCGTGCAGAGTGCCGAACTCCAGGAACTCGAACGTGCGCGCCACGAGATCGGCGTCGAACCCGCTCCACCGCAGATCAGCGGGCGTGGCGTCGATCGGCGCGTCGGTCCGCAGGGTCATCAAGTCGACGTTGCGCCGCACGACCTCGCCGTGGGCCGCAAGATTCTCGGCCAGTTTCGGAGTCTGTTCGGCGGCTGCAGCCAGCAGCGCCTCGACACTGCCGTATTTGTTGAGGAGCTTGGCAGCCGTCTTCTCCCCCACGCCGGGCACTCCTGGCAGGTTGTCGGACGGGTCGCCGCGAAGCGCGGCGTATTGCACGTACAGGTCCGGCGTGACGCCGGTGCGCTCGGTGATGCCGGCTTCGTCGTAGAGCGCATAGTCGGTGACCCCCCGGCGGTTGTAGAGCACCTGGATCTTGGGGTCATGCACGAGTTGGTATACGTCGCGATCGCCACTGACGATCAGCACGTCGTCGCCGCGCTGTTCCGCCTCGGACGCCAGCGTCGCCAGCAGGTCGTCGGCCTCGAAGCCGGCGCTGTCGATCGCCGGGATGCTCAGCGATTCGAGCACCTGACGCACGAGGCCGAGCTGATCGATGAGCGTTGGCGGCGTCTCGTCGCGGTGAGCCTTGTATTCGGGTGCAGCGATGTGGCGGAACGTCGGCTCCCGCCGATCGAAGCACACCGCGATCGCGTCAGGGCGGTGGTCGCGCACCAAGTTGATGAGCATGGACGTGAACCCGAAAACGGCGCCTGTGGGCTGTCCCGAGCGGGTGGCCATGTCTTCGGGCACCGCAAAGAAGGCCCGGTACGTGAGCGAATTCCCGTCGAGCAAAAGGAGCTTCGACATGGGAACTCTCCCAACGGTGCCGGGTGTCGGTTGCGGAAGCCTGCCAGCCGCAGATGCCGAAGGGCGGGCTCAGGGGGTCAGCAGTCCATCGACGATCTGCTGGGCGATGTCGGCCATTCTCGCGCGGTTGGCCATCGCCGTACTCCGGATGAACTCGAAGGCGTCGCGCTCGGAAAGCTGAAAATCGTCCATGAGCAGGCCCTTCGCGCGCTCCACCGCCTTGCGCGTCTCCAGCTTCTCCTCGAGGCTCTCCACCGTGTCCTCGAGTTCTCGCATCTCGGTGAAACGCCCCCACGCCACCTCGATGGCCGAGACCAGTTCTTCCCGCTGGAACGGCTTCACCAAGTACGAGAGCACGCCGGCGTCGCGGGCTTCGGCGATGAGATGGCGCTTGCTGAACGCTGTGAGGATGAGAACTGCGGATGTGCGGTCGCCGGCAACCTCTCGTGCCGCATCGAGGCCGTCGCGGCCGGGCATCTGGATGTCGAAGATGCACACCTCGGGCTGGTGCTGGCGTGCCAGCGCAACGGCCTCGTCGCCGCGGCCCGTTTCCGCCACCACGACGTAGCCCTCGTCCTCGAGCATCTCGCGCAGATCGAGGCGGATGATGGCCTCATCCTCTGCGATAACGACTCGCTTCGACACGCGCGCTCCCCTCGCGGGACAGGGTCGGCCAGCCTACCGGTCGGGCTGTCGCGCCTCTCCGAAAATCCAGCCAGAGCTGACGACCGGGCGCTCTAAGCTGAGAGCGTGCACAAGTGGGACGGCGCCAGGTTGGCAGACACCGCTTCGGGTGAACTGGCACCGTCCCACAGCGCACCTTAGAGACGCTCATCGTGTGAGCCCGCTTGGTTTTCTCGTCTAGCGAGTGCCCGGGGCGGGAGTTGAACCCGCACGCCCGTGAGGGCAGAGGATTTTGAGTCCCCCGTGTCTGCCGTTTCACCACCCGGGCCTTGGGGCGCTTCAGCGTATCCCGGTGCCCGAGCGGCCCGTGAGCGGAGCGAACAAGAGCGGGGCGCTCAGTTGGAAAGGTCGCTCTCGGCCTGGGCTGCCACCTACCCTCTTGCCTTAGTCGCATTGTGCGTTCACTGCGCTGCGGTTCGAGCACCCACCCGGTCTCCCGCCTAGGCGCTGCGTAGGAGGCCGAGTGCTCGCATTCACATTCCCGGGCCAAGGCTCGCAGCAGCAAGGCATGGGCGAGCCATGGACGGCGCACGAATCATGGGAGCTGGTCACCGAAGCATCCGACGCCTGCGGGCGTGATGTCGCTGCGCTGCTGCTGGAAGCCGATGCCGACGAGCTGCGCCATACACGCAATTCGCAGCTGTCGACGTTCGTGCTGTCGATGGTGGTGCTCGATGCGGTCGAACGCACCGGTGCGACATTCTCGTATGCCGCCGGGCACTCGCTGGGCGAATACAGCGCGCTGACCGCAACCGGGGCCCTGGCCTATGACGACGCCGTGCGCCTCGTTGCCGAGCGCGGCGAGGCCATGCAGGTTGCTGCTGACGAGCAGGAAGGGACCATGGCGGCCGTGCTCGGTCTCGACGACAACCTCGTGGCAGAGGCGTGCGACGCCACGCCCGGCGACGTCTGGGTCGCCAACTACAACGCGCCGGGCCAAGTCGTCATCGCAGGCGCACCTGACGCCGTTGCCGTCGCCGGTGACGAAGCGAAAGCGGCGGGCGCGAAACGGCTCATGGGCTTGCCCGTCGGCGGCGCATTCCACACGCCGTTCATGCAGCCGGCGAGGGATCGTCTGCGCAAGGCGCTGGCCGAAGTCGAGATCCGGGCCCCGAGCGTGCCGGTGGTGGCCAATGTCGATGCCCAGCCGCGTGCCGACGCCGACGAGTGGCGCACGCTGCTGGCACAGCAGCTCACCAGCCCGGTGCTGTGGCGCGCGAGCCTCCATGCGCTGGCCGACGCCGGCGTCACCACCTTCACCGAGCTCGGCCCGGGCAAAGTGCTCACCGGCATGACCAAGCGGACGCATCGGGGTGCGACATCGATGTCGGTCGGAACGCCGGCCGAGATCGACACGCTGATGGAAACGCTCGCCACCGATGCACCTTCGGCGCCGACCGTGCTGGGCGGCGAGAACCTGTATGTCACCGAACGCCTCATCGTGAGCCCGTGCGCTGGCATCTTCACGCTCAGCGCCGACGTCGGCGACGGCCAGCAAGTCAAGGTGGGCGATGTCATCGGCCATGTGGCTGGGGAGGAAGTGCGCTCTGCGTTCGCGGGTACTGTCATGGGGATCATGGCCGTAGAAGGCGAACGGGTCACCGCACGGCAGCCCGTTGCGTGGCTGCGGACGCCAGCCGGCAGCTGAACGGCCGGCACCTGAAGGGGAGGCCACAGATGACGCTCAGCGTGGGAAACGCATCCAGCGCGCGCATTGTCGGCATCGGGACCGCGCTCGGCGAGCGCGTCCTCGCCAACGAAGATCTTGCCGGGATGGTCGATACCTCCGATGAGTGGATCTTCGAGCGCACCGGCATCAGGCAGCGGCACATCGGCGGCACCACCGCCGGCCTGGCCGCACGAGCCGGATCCGCTGCGATGGAGGTAGCCGGCGTGGATCCGTCGAGCATCGACATGCTGATCCTGGCCACCACCACGCCAGATCGCTGCGTTCCGGCCTCGTCATCGCGGGTGCAAGAGGCACTCGGCCTCGACTGCGGCGCTATGGACGTGAACGCCGCCTGTTCAGGATTCGTCTACTCGCTGGTGGCCGGCCACGGCATGATCGCGATGGGTCACGAGCGGGTGCTGGTCATCGGCGCCGAAGTGCTCTCCCGGATCACCGACTGGACTGATCGGGCCACCTGCATCCTGTTCGCCGACGGCTCGGGCGCCGCCGTGCTCGAGCGCAGCGAGCAAGGCTCAGACCTGCTCGGCTGGCACGTCTCGAGCGACGGATCCATGGAGGAGCAGCTGTACTGCGAGCACGACGGCTACATCCAGATGGCCGGCCAGGCGGTGTTCAAGAAAGCAGTGCTGGTGATGGAGGAGTCGGCGCGCCAGTCGATGAAGCAGGCAGGCCTGACCGCCGACGACATCGACGTGGTGGTGCCCCATCAGGCCAACGTCCGCATCGTCGAGACAGCCTGCAAGCGGCTGCGCATCCCCTATGAGAACGCCGCCATGGTGATCGAGCGCACCGGCAACACCTCATCGGCCTCGATCCCTTTGGCACTCGACGACGCCGTGCGCAGCGGTCGGATCAACGAGGGCGACAACGTGCTGCTCGTCGGCTTCGGCGCCGGCATGACGTCTGCCTCGGCACTGCTGCGCTGGTCGGGTGCGCCCGCCCGAGCTTGCTGAGCGCCTCCCAGTCTCACCTAGACGGCTCACGATGACTCAGCCCACGAGCCTGCCCGGAGTGCGCCCCGCAACAGCACGCACCGTCCTCGTCACCGGCGGCAGCCGCGGCATCGGTCTGGCCACGGCCCAGATGTTTGCCAATGCAGGCCACCGCGTGGCCGTGACCAGCCGCACCGAGGCGCCTGACGACGAACGCCTGCTGTGGGTGGCATGCGATCAGGCCGACAGTGATGCCGTCGATGCCGCATACGGATCCATCGAGGCTGAGCTGGGTCCGGTGGAGATCCTGGTCGCCAATGCCGGCATCACCCGCGACCAGCTCGTGCTGCGCATGGCCGACGACGACTTCGCGGCGGTCGTCGACACCAACCTGACCGGCGCCTACCGGATGGCCAAGCGGGCGGCCCGCCCGATGCTGCGCGCGCGTTGGGGGCGGTTGATCTTCGTGTCCTCAGTGGTCGGGTTGCTGGGCTCGGCCGGGCAGGTCAACTACGCAGCATCCAAGGCAGGCCTGGTGGGCATGGCCCGATCGCTGGCGCGTGAACTCGGTTCGCGCGGCATCACTGCGAATGTCGTCGCGCCCGGGCCGGTGGCCACCGAGATGTTCGGTGCATTGAACGACGACCAGCAGGCCGCCATCACCGGCACGGTACCGCTGGGACGGGTGGCAGAACCGTCCGAGATAGCTGCTGCGGTGGCGTTTCTCGCCTCCGACGAAGGCGCGTACATCACCGGCGCCGTGATACCTGTCGACGGCGGCTTGGGAATGGGCCATTGAGCCATGCCCAAATCGGCTCAGCCTCTACACTGCGCATTCGCACGGCCGTCGGGAGCTCGTGCGGTGACCGCCCACACATGAGGGGATCAGCATGAGTGACACGTTGGATCGGTTCCGTGACTGCGCCGTCGAGGTGCTGGCTGTGGATCCCGAGCAAGTCACGCCAGAGGCCAGCTTCGCCGACGACCTCGATGCCGACAGCTTGGACCTGGTCGAGCTGGTGATGGCCTTGGAAGAGGAGTTCGACATCAGCGTGGACGAGGAAGAACTGGAAGACGTCACCACCGTCGCCCACGCGATCCAGCTGGTCGAATCGAAACTGTGAGCCCCAGCCGATGAGCGCCAGCCGTCGGGTAGCTGTCGTCGGCCTCGGAGTCATCTCGTGCGCCGGGACTGGCGTCGACGACTTCTGGCACGGGCTGAACTCGGAGCCGCCGGAGGGCGAACGGCGCGTCGCCGACTTCGATCCGGCGCCGTACTACGACAGCCCCAAAGAGGCTCGACGGGCCGATCGCTCGACCCAGCTCGGCATGGCATCGGCTGCACACGCCATCGCCGACGCAGGGGACCTGACGACCGACCCGGATCGATGCGGTGTGATCTACGGCACCGGTGTCGGCGGCTTGCAGACCTTCGAAGACCAGGTGCTCGTGCTTGATCGCAAGGGCGCGCGCCGGGTATCGCCATTCATGGTGCCGATGATGATGCCGAACGCCCCCGGTGCCGCCATCTCGATGAGGTACGGCCTAGCTGGGCCCTGCGAGGTGCTCACCACCGCATGCGCTGCAGGGACGCATGCGATCGGCTACGCAGCGCGGCTGATCCGAACCGGTGTCGCCGACGTGATCGTGGCAGGCGGCTGCGAGTCGGTGATGACGCCCGTGGGCACCGCGGGCTTCGTGAACATGACTGCGTTGTCGAACAGCGGCATCTCGATGCCGTTCGACAAGGACCGCGACGGCTTCATGATGACCGAGGGCGCCGCCACCCTGGTACTCGAGGAATGGGACTCGGCAGTGGCGCGAGGGGCGACGATCTGGGGTGAAGTGCTCGGCACCGCCTCGAATGCCGATGCCCACCACATCACCGCACCGGCGCCCGGCGGCGCAGGCGCGCTGCGCTGCATGCAGCTCGCCATCGATGACGCCGGTCTCACGCCCGACGACATCGTCCATGTGAACGCGCACGGCACGTCGACGCCACTGAACGACGCAGCCGAAGCAGAAGCGCTCAACAAGCTGTTCGGACCCAACGGCCCGCTCGTGACCTCGACCAAGGGCGTCACCGGGCATGCGCTCGGCGCGGCAGGCGCGCTGGAGGCCATTGCCGTGCTGCTGTCGATGCGACACCACAAGATCCCAGCCACGGCCGGCTGGACCACTCCCGATCCTGAGCTCGCGGAGTTTCGCCTGGTGACCGGTCAGGCAGCCGATTGGGAGCCGGGGCCCTCGCTCAGCAACTCATTCGGCTTCGGCGGCCACAACGGCTGCATCGTGCTCGGCCCCGCCTGAGGCCGTGAACAGCCCTAGAGGCTGTCGTAGGTGGCGGTCTCGATCGCCTCGTAGAGCGCGTACGAGCGGGGATCTGCGAAGGGCACCTGCTGGCTGATGTAGCAGCCGGCCACCTGGTTCTGCAGGTCGATCCAGAAGTACGAGTTGGCCAGACCGGCCCACATGAGCCCCCCGGCAGGGCGCCCCGTCGGCGCGGGCTCCTCGTTGATCTGGAACGTCAGGCCCCACGACTTCTCGACACCGGGGAAGAACTCGGCGTCGAACGAGTACGGCGGGATGGCCGTCGGGAGCATGGTGACACGCAGGTCGCCCATCGCATTGCTGACCATCTGCGCATGCGTGCTCGGCGACACCACCTGGTTCCCGTCGAGGCTGCCGCCGTTCAGCATCATGGCCAGGAAGCGGCAGTAGTCGTCGACCGTGGAGTACAGACCGCCGCCGCCCATCTCGAACTCGGGCTCCTGAGGGATCTCGAACGGCATCTCGACCAGCGAGCCGTCCTCCATCCGCGCTTGCATCGCCGAGATGCGAGAGCGCATGTCGTCGCTGATCTTGAACGCTGTGTCGGTCATGCCCAACGGCTCGAAGATGTTCTCGGCCATGTATTCGCCGAGCGACATGCCTGATGCCGCTTCCACCATCTGACCCGCGTAGTCGATGCCGGTGCCGTAGAACCAGCGATCGCCCGGGTCGAACAGCAGCGGGATGGTCAGCGTTTGCTTCTGGCACTCGATCACGCCCGGCGTGCCGGTGGCTTCTTCGTACTGGCCGAGTTCGGGGCTCCAGATGTCGTAGCCCATGCCGGCGGTATGGGTCAGCAGGTGACGCAGCGTGATGTCGCCGTTGCGGGCGCGGGTGACCGGGTTGCCGTCGTCGTCGAACCCGGTCAGCACGTCGAGCTCGCCGAGCAGCGGCAGTACCTCTGCGCCCGGATCGTCGAGTGAGAGCTTGCCCTGCTCGACGAGCTGCATCGCCGCCGTGCCGGTGACCGCCTTGGTCATCGAGGCGATCCAGCACACGGTGTCATTCGACATCGGAACGTCGCTGTCGGCGCCACGGGTGCCGGCCGCTGCCGAGCAGATCTCCCCATCGGCGCTGATGACCTTGGCCACCGCGCCCACGACATCGCCGTCGGCGACGCCCCGGTCGAGAATCCCTTGAACTGTGTCTCCGAGCGACATGACTGGCTCCCGTCAGGTTGAGCAGCGGTGCGCGAGGACCCGGCTGGCCCTGCGACAGCGACGCTAGTTCGGGGTCGCGACGCCGCTGACACCGGTCGGCCCCTGGTGCGACACCCTGGGGGAACGTACCCGGCAAGCAAGGGACGCCCGCCTTGCGCCCGCCGTACGCTCCATTCGATGGTGGGGCGGCCACTCGTTGCACTCGGCATCGCGAGCCTTGCCATGATGGCGGCGGCCTGCAGCACCAGCCCGCTCCGCGTAGCCCCTCCGACGTCGACGGAAGCGCCAGCGGTCGCACAGCGAGCAGCAGCCGAGGCCGAGCCCCGTGCTGCCGAGTCCAGTGAGGCGGCAGGCGCGGTCACCCGGCCGACCGCGCCGGTCATCTCCGCTGCGGCAGCGCGGACCGCGACGGCAGCAGCGACCTCGACGACAGCCGTCGTGCCCTCGACGACGGAGCCGGATCTGACGTGGACGCTGCTGGCCGGCGGCGACGTGCTGATGGATCGCAGCGAAGCAGCCGGCGTCGACCCGTTCGCCGGCATCGAACCTTCGCTCGCGTCGGCCGACATTGCCGTCGTCAACGTGGAGATGGTCATCAGCGAGCGTGGCGAGCCTGCCGACAAGAAGTACGTGTTCCGGGCGCCGCCATCGGCGGCCGAGCGGATCGCTGCGGCCGGGGTGGATGTGGCCAACCTCGCGAACAACCACGCCATGGACTACGGCCCTGACGCGCTGGTCGACACCGTCGACCTTCTCGAGGCCAACGGCGTGATTGCGCTCGGTGCTGGGGCAACCAGCAGCGATGCATACAGGCACCGGATAATCGAGGTGCGGCCCGGTGTGCACGTTGCGTTCGTCGGCGCCTCGATGGTGGTGCCGCTCGGATTCCCGGCCACCCAGACACGTCCGGGGATCGCGTCGGCGTACCAGCGCGACCGGGTGCTCGCCAACGTGCGGGTGGCTGCGAGCGAGGCCGATGTGGTGATCGCCGTGATCCATTGGGGCATCGAGCGCATGACCTGCCCGGAAGGCCGCCAGCGCGACTTCGCCTTCGAGCTGCTGCACAACGGCGCCGATGCCGTCATCGGCCATCACCCGCACGTGCTGCAGCCAGTCGTCTTCGACGACGGGAAGCTCGTGGCCTACTCGCTGGGCAACTTCGTGTGGCACTACCGGTCGGGCATCACCGGAGACACCGGCGTGCTGCAGATCGATTTCGACGGCGCCGAGATGCTGGGCTGGTCGTTCCATCCCCACCTGCTCGACATCAACGGCGCGCCAGTGCCTGCGCCTGAGGGCGCTCGGTTCGATCGGATCAACGACATAGTGTCGGGCGACTGCGCCCGCCACCAGCCACCCCCGACCACCGCCGCTCCTCAGCCGAGCACTTCGGCGGCGGCGAGCTCGGCGACACGGTCGGCGTCGTAGCCCAGGAACTCGGTGAGCACCTCGAAGTTGTCTTCGCCGAGGCACGGTCCGCCTCGCCAGACCACCGGTGGCGTTCGGGACATGCGCGTCCGGCAGTGCTGCGTCCACATCGTGCCACGGTGGCCCTGGGGCACGTTGATGTGGTGTTCGCGGGCGGTCAGCTGCGCGTCGTCACAACAGCCCTGTGCATTGTTGACCGGGTAAGCGTCGATGCCGCTGGACTGCAACGACTCCGCGGCCTCCACATTGGTGCGCTCCGATGTCCACGCCGAGATGGCCTCATCGATCTCGCCCGACCGTTCCCGCCTAGTGGCTTGATCCCAGCCGGTCGCGCCGTCGGCGTCGAGCCCCACCGCACCGGCCAAGGCCGGCCAACGGTCGTCTGTGCAGGCAATCGCCACCCACTGGTCGTCGCCTTCGGTCGGGTACACGCCGTGGGGACTCATGTGCGGGTCCTCGTTGCCGGACCGCTGCGGATCCCGGCCGTTGATCGAGGCGTCCAGGATGGCCGGCGCCAGGTAATGCAGCGCCGCCTCGGTCTGGGAGATGTCGATGTAGCAGCCGGTGCCGGTGCGATCGCGTCGTTCGAGTGCCGCCATCAGCGATGCCACGATCACCCGCGGCGCCAGGAAGTCGGTGTACGGGCCGTACGGGCCCGCGGGGCCGCGGTCGGGCCAGCCGGTGATCTCATAGAAGCCGGCGATCGCCGCCGCCATGAACCCGTAGCCGGCCAGGCTCGAGTACGGACCGCTCTGGCCCAGCAGTGAGCTCGACAGCATGATGATCTGCGGGTTGATCGCCGAGAAATCCTCGTAGCCGAAGCCCATACGCGCCGCCGCCCCCGGCGCCCACGATTCGGTGGTGATGTCGGCCCACCGGATCAGGTCCTCCACCACCGGGCGAGATTCGGGGTTGCTGAGATCCAAGCTCAGGCTGCGCTTGCCGGCGTTGTACACCCCGTAGCCGACGCTGTTGTCAGGGTGCGGATCCTCGTCCACGAAGGGGTTGACCGTGCGCATCGTGTCGGGCCGGCTCTCGGTCTCGACCTTGACGACGGTGGCGCCGTAGTCGGCCAGGATCCGCACCGCCGACGGCGTGGCGATCACCCACGAGAACTCCACCACCTTCAGGCCGGCCAGCGGCAGCTCGCTGCCATCTGAAACTGGGCCGCCAGCGGCAACCGTCGCCGCCGCATGGGGTTGCCGGTTGGAGTCGACCGCGTCGTTGTCGGCGCCGAGCTGGGGTACGACTGGCAGGCGCTCGGGAGCGTCGTGGCTGAAGTGCACGAGTGGGCCGCAGTAACGAGCCGTGCGGCCAGCATCGAACTCAATGTCACGCCAGAACCCGCGGTCCGCAAAATGCGGGTTGGTCAGCAGGTCGCTGACCAGGGCCGACGGCGTGATGAGCAGGTTCCGGTCGAACGCCGCTGCCCACAGTTCCTCGGCGGTCTTGGTGGCGAGAAAGCGGGCATGGGTCGCGAACGACTTGGCGATGATCTCGGGTGAGCGCTGACCGCCCAGCACCTCGGCCGCGACGGTCTCCCAATTGACCGCCTGGAGTTCCTCGTCAGCGAACCCCTCTTCCGCCTCCCACTCCACCAACCGCTGCGTAAACGGCGCGAATGCGGCACCCATGAGCGCGACGCAGATGGTGTTGCCATCGGCGCAGGGGAACATCATCGGGATGTCGATACCGCCGAGGCTGAGCCCACCTGCGAGGCGTTCCACGGCGTTGGCATTGACCCTCGGCGACAGGTTCTGCGGCTGGCCGTGCGTCATCGACTCCATGGCAGAAATGTCGATGTGCTGGCCTCGGCCGCTGCGCTGCGCCTCACGCAGCGCGACGAGCGTCGCTGCAGCGGCGTCGCCGGCAGCCTGCAGGAAGCTCTGTGGCACACCTGAGACCCGCACGGGAGCGCGGTCCTTGTCGCCGCTGGCATGCAGAAAGCCGCTGCCGGCCACCGCGGTCAGGTCGGAGCCGGCCCAGGTGCTGCGGGGACCGGTCGAGCCGAACGGCGTCACCGATGCGTGGACGATGGCGGGATTGACGGCCGCCAGATCGTCGTAGGCGAGTCCCAGCGACGCCATGTGGCCGACCGGCGCGTCCTCGATGAGTGCGTCTGCGCCTGCGACGAGGCCGAGCAGGCGCTCGCGGCCCTCAGCAGTCGACAGGTCTGCGGTGACGCTCTGCTTGCCCCGGTTATAGGCCCAGTGAGCCAGCGAACGCTCCGGGTCTGGTTCGTCGTCGACAAAGGGACCGCTGTGGCGGCTCTGCACCCCTTCAGGTGGTTCGACGCAGATCACCTCCGCGCCCAGGCTGGCGAGCATGTAGCCCGCGAATTGGCTGATGCCCCCGCAGAGATCCAAGACCCGGTAGTGCTGCAACATCTCGAATGTCACCCCTCATATGTGCCGGCTCGACGCACGGCGTGGGGCTGATTCTTCCCTGTACGCGCCGGTCATGTGAACCAACGGGCCGGGAGCGGCTTCCGCAGTGCCGAACGGCAGAAGATCGGCGAGACTGCCCGAGCTGTTGGGCCGAGCCAGGGAGTACCAGATGGTGTCGATAGCGACTGACCGGATTGTGGAATGCGACGAGCTGCAGGAGTTCGTGCGGGAACGGCATCACGGCGTGCTGCTGACGCTCCGGCGGGACGGTCGCCCGCAGGCATCGCTAGTCACCATGGGTCTCGACGAGGCCGGCGATGCGGTGCTCGTCAGCAGTTACCCCGACCGGGCCAAGTCGCTCAACCTCCGGCGCAACCCCCAAGCGTGGGTCGTCGTGATGTCCGATGCGTGGAACGGCGAGTGGGTGCAGCTCGAGTGCCGCGGCGAGGTCGAGGACCTGCCCGAGGCCATGGACGGCCTCGTGGAGTACTTCCGGGTGATCAGCGGCGAGCATTCCGACTGGGACGAGTACCGCGAAGCCATGGCCCGCCAAGACAAGGTGCTGCTGCGCCTGCACATCGAGAGCTGGGGGCCGATCTCCAAAGGCGGCTTCCCCGCCCGTCTCGCGGGCGACTAGCGGCCTTGCCAGTCGGGAGTGCGGCGTTCGAGGAAGGCGCTCGCTCCTTCGGCGTGGTCGGCGGTGGTCTTGAGGACGCTCTGGCCGAGACGCTCGAGGCGCCGGCCGGTCTCGTGGTCCACATCGGTGCAGGTGTTGAGGACGGTCTTGGCCATGCCCAGCGCGAGCGGCGCGAAGGCCGACATCTCTGCCGCGAGCTCCAGGGCCGCGTCCACGGCGCCGCCCTCGGGCGCCACTTCGGTGGCGAGGCCCATCGCCTTGGCGTCGTCTGCGCCGACGTTGCGCGACAGCATCACGAGTTCCTTGGCACGCCCCAGCCCGACGTAATGCACCAGCCGCGAGCAGCCGCCCGAGCCGGGAATGAGCCCCACCTTGGCCTCGGGCATCACGAAGCGGGCGTTCTCAGCAACCACCCGGAAGTCGCACGACAGCGCCAGCTCGAAGCCGCCGCCCGCGGCCACCCCGTTCACTGCGGCAATGACCGGCACTTCCAGCGCCTCGATCAGATCGAACACTGAGTGGATGCCGCGGGCCACTGCACGGAATCCCCGGGTCCCCATCTCGGTCAGATCGCCCATCTCGGAGACGTCTTCGCCTGCAGAGAACGCCCGACCCGCACCGGTGATGATGAGCGCCCTGATGCCGGTGGCCATTGCCGTGTCCTCGACGGCGTCGCGCATCTCGGCCCGCATGGCGGCGTTCCAGGAGTTGAACTTCTGCGGCCGGTTCAGCGTCAGGACGCGGACACCGTCGCGGTCTTCGCTCAGCAGGTGCTCATAGCTCATGGGTTCTCCCTCGTCGTCAGGATTGCTCGGGCGGGGTTGCCCGTGCTGGTCACTCGTCGGGGTCGCCGCGCATCACCACGATGCCGGTGGCGACCACGTCGCCCCGCTGGTTGCGCAGCTCCACGCCCCGATCCAGTTCGCCGAAGCTCACCGGCGACACCGTCACCTCGTCGCCGGGAAAGATCGGCCCCCGCAGGCGGACGTCGAGGTTCAGGATCGCGTCGGCGCCGAACCGTGCGATGAGCGCATCGAGTGCGAGAGCGGTCGTGTGCGAAGCCTGCACCACCACATCGGGCAGCCCCGCTGTGGCCGCGAACTCCGGGTCGGTGTGCACCGGGTTGGGGTCGCTCACGCCGTCGACGAAGCTGCGCATGGCTTCGGGCGTGACGGCAGGCGCGGTCACCGGCGACAGGTCCAGCTCGCTCATGCGCTGGTCGCTCATGATGCTGACTCCCCCGCCGCGCTGCCGTCATCTGCGGCGGCGTCCTGCGTCTGTTCGTCGGCCGGCTTGCGCTCCACGAACACCGTCCGCTGCCGCTGAATCAGCTCGCCGTCTGCGTCCCGGTATTCCGACAGCACCGTGGCCAGATGCAGCGTCCCCTTGTCGATGATGTCCTCCACCGACACCACCACCGACACCCGCTCGCCCGGGCGGAACGAACGGTGCCATTCGAACGACTGGCCGCCGGCGAGACCCCGTTCGAGGCTGAGATCGATGAGCCCGACCACCGAGTCGCCGCCGCCCACCGTCGGCCCGAAGAACGGCAGCCGCAGCGCCACTTCCTCCGCGTGAGGCGTGCCCAGCGCATCGACGAGCAGCGCCACCGAGTCGGGTTCCACCACCACCTCGGTCTCCACCAGCACTTGGCCCAGTGTCTCCAGGTTCACCTCGACACCTCGCTACACACCATCTCGCCCGACGCTCTCATCCGACATGCTCAGTTCGAGCTCAGCAGCTGCCAGACCGCCACGAGCAGGTCCTCGTCGTCACCGGCCGTAGGCGGATCAGATGCCGGCCGCATGTCCCAGCCATAGGGCTTGTTGATGACATGGATGCGCGGCTCCGGTGTCGAGCGGTCGCCCCGGTCGAACGCACCCACCACGAGCGTGTGCTCGCCTTCGGCCACCCAGAAGCACTCCCAGTGCGCCGACGACGATGTCTCGATGAAGGCCACCTCAGGCGCTGGCCGCGTCACCTTGACGGCAAGCCCGCCCGCAGCTGCGGGGTCCATAGCCGGCTAAGAGGCTGAGCCGAACGGCGAAGCCGTGGCCCGAGCGGCCCGTGAGCGCAGCGAACAAGAGCGGGAAAGGAATGGGTGGCTCATGGGAAGGTTCTCCGACCGCGCGTCCTCTACAGGAACCGGCGGTTGAGCCGGTTCGGCGGCACCTCGATCCCGAGATCGGTGAGCAGGGGCCTGGTGTCGGCGATGTACTGCCTGCGGAGATCGGCGTTGTTCTTCTTGCGCAGGCCCCACCGCACGTACGCATCGCCGAAGTCGGAATCTGACCGGCCGAACATGTCCAGCGCCGCGGGCCACCAGAAGTGGATCTTCTCGTTGGCCTCGGCGAGGCCCTCGGGCGTCTTGCAGATGAGCCGCAGGTTGCGCAGGCCGAGCGTGCAGTGGAACAGCTCCTCCTTGTGCACTCGCGTGGCGATGTCGAGCAATGGCTTGTAGGGCACGCCGTCCCAGGTCTCGCCGATGTACACGCCCACCCGGTCGATGAGCGCATGGAAGTACGACAGGTCGCAGAACGTCTCCATCGGGTGCCGGAACGCGTACTGCTCGATCGGCCGGTCGACATGGTCGACACCCAAGCCCGCCAGGATCTGGGCATTGATGATCCCGTGCTCCACTTCCTGCTGCATCAGCTTGACGAGCAGCCCCTTGGTGGCCTCGTCGAGCGCGAATCGCAAGCAGCGGTCCCACAGCTTGGTGAGCAGGTCGGTGTAGTGCGGATTGGCGCTGTTCTCGACGTGGTAGCTGAGCATTCGCACGAGCAGCTCGTGGAACTCGGCGGGAATGTCGGCATCGCCCTCTTTCCAGATGCGCTGCGGCTCGCCTTCTCGGGAGAGCTCAGGGCGTTCCAGCGTTGACGTGCTCATGTCATCCTCACAGCGCCTCGGTCTCGGCGGATCGTCCCCGGCAGCATCCGAGAGTACTCAGCGTCACCGCGCGTCGCCATTGACCCTGCGATGACCCGGGCACCCAGCAGCCGTAGGACAACACAACGACCACGGTGCGTTGGCTGAGGTAGTCGACGAGGGCCGCGACGGTGCTGCGGTCGACATGAGAACCAAGCTTGCAACAGCAGCACGATGGGCAGCCCAGCGGCCACGCCGGGACCAGCAAGGCATCGCCCTCCAGACCGTCATCGTCATCGTCGTCATGCTCGTCATCGCCGGCGGCGTCGCCACCGTGCTGCTGAGCCGCGGCAGTGATGTGATAGGCGACCTCGAAGGGCAGGATGTCAACGCTCTGGAGGTCAGTTCGCAACAGGAATGCATCGACGCAGCGCGCGCTTTGACAGGAGTAAGTGGACTATCGATCCAAAGTAATTCTGCTACGCAGGCTGGCATTACTTGGTCCAGTTCTACCTGCACTGTCGAATCGGCTACAGACGGCGACCCGGGACCGATCTCGCGGTTCGTCTGTGAGCAATACCGCAAACCCGATGGCACGCGAGCGACGTTTAGCGAAACTTCAGCGGGTGAGACCACCTGCACGATCTGACAGCGCTGTCTAGCCGTGGGCGCTCCCTGCGTACGCTGACGTTTCCTTGTCCGCGGGGAGCGCCCTCCTTTCGCCAGCCCCACCCAGCCGATTGCCTCGCTGCCTCCGGGCGGCGGGGCTTTCTGCTTTCCGGGGCTGGCGACGTCACCCGCGTCGCGGGTCAGGCTTCCGCTGTGACTTCTGTCGGGGAGTCGGTAGGTCCGATGCAGCCATGCTCTGATGCCGGTGTGCGGCTGTCGCCGACTGCGAGCGATGCTCAGCCTGACTGCTCCGGCGTCGGATGATCAACCACTCGGAACGGGTACTTGAGCGGGGCATCGCTGCCGACCTGTGCGCACACCACATAGCGGCCAGGTCTGGGAAACGCGATGATTCCGTTGATTGCGAATGGTGCCCGGCTCTCGGTTCCGTGCACCATGCCTGGGGGGCGCCCGACTTCGACTTCGGCGTTGACGTTGAGCAGGCCGGTTTGACCGTCTTCGTCCTCGATCCACAGGTGGAGCAAGTGGCGCTCGTTGGTTTCGGTCCAGCCGACGACGACGGACACTCCAATCCCGAGGTGTTGCGGGGGCGGATCTGCACCGCGCGGGATGTTGCGTGTCAGCGTGTCCCACTCGGCGCCGCTGAGGTACATCAGGCCGTTTTGGACCTCAGCGTGGTTCGCGAGCGTGAGCATCTCGATACGTGGCACGGCTTCAGGTATCTTCCATCGTCGAACTGTTTGTCAGACGCAAGTATACGAACGTAAACTCCTGATGGAGATGCCAATGCCGCTGTGTAGGGTCGGCTGTCTTGCTGGCAGCCTCGTGGGAATGGGACGACCACAACCTCGATGAGTTGTGGAAGCACGGCGTCACACGCCGCGACGTGCTTGACGTTGCAGCGGGTGTCCCGAAGTTTCGACGCAACAGGCGACGGCGTGCGGCGAGTCATCAGATGGTTGGAGCGGATCGCGGCGGACAGTTCTGGACCATCTGCATCGTCCATGTACGTGACGGCCAATGGCGGGCTGTGACCGGTTGGCGGTCTGAACGGCATGAGGTCGACTGGTACAACAAGGCGTGAGTGGGGAGGGACAGATGACGGAGCAAGGGGCTGACGATCTCTACGAGCACCGCAACGACCCTGACGAATGGGATGACCAGCCCGTCGAGATCGAAGTGCGGCCGGCAGGGAGCGAAGTGGTGTCGTTCCGACTCCCATCCGATGAACTAGACCGCGTCGTAGAGGCTGCGCAGGCAGCCGGCGAGAGCCTGTCGCAGTTCGTGCGCGGCGCGTTGAGCGCCCGGCTTGAGCCGCCGGGTCAAGCGCTCGCACGGACGGTCACCACCGGACCGCTTGCTCGCTATGTCCGTACGGGACCGCTCGTA
This sequence comes from Acidimicrobiia bacterium, assembly GCA_022827265.1. Taxonomy (GTDB): domain Bacteria; phylum Actinomycetota; class Acidimicrobiia; order Acidimicrobiales; family Poriferisodalaceae; genus Poriferisodalis. Next base: position 56,217 of record JAJDTF010000089.1, read on the forward strand.
TCAGGCGTGCATGTGCATCCGGGCACCGTGAGCGCATATGTCGTTCGCGACCAGACAGGTGAGCGTCCGCAGTCAGTAACGAGCTGCGAAGGCGCCGTGGCCCCACGCTGACGCGTCCGCGTGCACGGCGACCGACCGCCGGGAGCAGAGCACGCAGACCAATGCGCTGCACACCTCCGCGACGCCGACGGTCGTGAACGCGCGGTGGCGCGATGCCGTGACCTGCCGGGACACCTGGCCACACGAATATGTGCTGAGCGAGAAAGACGGCCAGCGGGCGCTGTGAACCGCTGCGAGGAGCAAGCGTCGATCACGAACGCTGCGTATACCCAGCCGCCGTACGTCCTGGCATAGGTGAGATCGGCCAGCCGCAGCCATAAGCCGGACCGCCAGCGCACGCCCCGGCAAGCCGCCAGACCAGCGCGACCCGACCCGCGCCCGACATGAGAGCCAAGCTCGCAACAGCAGCACGATGGGCAAGACATCGGCCCCGCACCGACCAGCAAGGCATCGCGGAAAGCCCACCCGCTCGGCTCCATAGACTTGGCGTTGTGGATGCTGTCGGCTTCTGGCGCCATGTGGATATCCCCGACGATCTCGGGGAGCGCCCTGCCGCGATCCGGACCGGGCTCGTGAAGCTGCCGAACCACATCGCGTGGAGCGGCCAGGGCGAGTACGACCTCGACGATCCGCGGGGCCGGGAGCGTGTGTACGAGCTGGTCATGACCGAGGGCAACGAGGACGACATGCGCGCTTACGTCGACCTCGACGTTCTCCTGAGCATGTGGGACACGATGCGGCTCGCCCCTCACGTGCGCGATCAGTGGGCCGAGCACCTGCGCTCTCACGGCTTGATCGCCTAGATCGTGCTGACCCCGCTGCAGGAGCGCATCTGGCGTCTCGTCGACTCCCTGCCCGACGCTGGAGCCGTGGCTCTCGTCGGCGGCGGCGCTCTCATCGTTCATGGCGTCGTGGACCGTGCCACCACCGACCTCGACTTCTTCTCGGACGACATCGCTGACATCCGGCGTGCCTACCTCCCGGCCCAAGCGGAGATCGGGCAAGTCCTCGCGCTCGAAGACCTCGCCGGCGACAAGATTGCGGCTCTGTTCAGCCGCGCCGAGGCTCGCGACTTCGTCGACGTGTACGCACTGTCGGCCCGATTCAGCAGAGCGGAGATGTACGCGCTCGCAAGAGACAAGGACACCGGATTCGTCTTGGACCGCCTCCACGACTCACTGGGGGCCTTCGAGCATCGCCACCGCCAGGACTTCCCAGTCTCCGACGCGGAATACGAGCGCCTGCGGGCCTGGGTGCAGCAGTGGCAAGCCGAGCTGCCAACCCCCGAGACCGGCACACCCGGACACGGAATCGAATTGTGAGCTGAGTCACGACAGGTTCGGCACAGACTGCGGAGTCCCGGCCGGAACGCTGAGCGCAACCGCCCGAAGCCCCGCGCACTTCCAGAGCCGATGCCGAGCCGACCCGCGCTCGACATGAGAACCAAGCTTGCAACAGCAGCACGATGGGCAAGACATCGGCCCCGCACCGACCAGCGAGGCATCGCCCTGCAAACCGTCATCGTCATCGTCGTCATGCTCGTCATCGCCGGCGGCGTCTCCGGAGTCCT